>CAVEYA010000044.1:10996-31543 GCA_963619935.1 bacterium
AGTGATACCTAATAAATTAAGTTTTGGATTATTACCTGCTAATAATATAGCTATTGCATCATCATGACCTGGATCGCAATCTAAAATAATGTTTTTCTTTTCCATCATATTACTTAATCTTTTCTTCCTTACTATTAACATATTTAATAATTAACTCATAACCCACTGATATTGCGTTTAAGATAAATGTAATGCCTAAGAAGATTAAATGTTCTTTTAATCCTTCTTCTACATGAATACATAGTAACGCTCCAAAGGTGACTTCCGCTAAAGAGATGATTAAATAAGCAATTTCTTTTTTATCTTTCTTAATCTCACGGGAACTTTTCTGAGCCTCAAATGCTCCCTTAAGAATTTCTAATAAGCCCCATAAGAAACATAAAAAACTTAATTCCATTCTGCTAAAGAGAAAAACAAAACCTAACGCTATGCCAATAAGGCTAACAGCCATATTGGTATTGCCTTCTTTTTTATATTCTTTAGTAGAAAAATAATTAATTAAAGAATGTGTATTAGTGATTAATAAAATGATACCTAGGAAAGTGCTATTAAAAACCTTATCTTCATTTGCAACCGTGCATGAGGTAATAATAATTATTCCAACCACTAAATAAATAACAGGTGCGAGGATAGCTAATATTTGATTAATGGCTCTTAAAACTTTCATAGAATAATTCTTTCGATTATTATTCTAATACTTTCTATATTTTGATACATTAAACATATGAAAAAATTTATTAAATTACATCGTGCACTTTTTTCCTTAATAGTGATTACTATTGTAGTTTTAATATTATTAATTACCTTATGCATTTTAAAAAATAATGTCTCATTTTGTGAGTGGTGGACCACTCATATTGCGAGAGGTTATTTAAAATTTATAGGTAAGATAACGGAATGGTGTGAATTCTCTTTAACAGAAGTTATCTTTACTATCGTTATTTTATCTTGCCTTTTATATTTAGTGTGGGCAATTATTCTTTTTAAAAAGAAAAAAATATTATCAGCGATTAATCGTTTATTAACCATTACCTTAGTGATTGTTGGCTCTATTACTACTTATTCTTTAAGTGTTGAAATGGCGTATAATCGTACTACTTTACCAATAGGCCAATATAATGAAGAAATAGATCAAAGCAAGTTTAAAGAATTAGTTAGTTACTATGTGGATGATTTAAACAATATTATTAACACCCATGGTGTAGATGAAAATGGTGAACTTATTTTACCATATGCTCGAAGTAGAGTTAGTTTGCAAGTACGTAGTGCGTATCATATTTTAGATAATAATGACTATTTCAACGAATACACTGCGAAAGTTAAACCATTAATGTCTTCTTGGTTATTCTCTGGATTTGGTATTAGTGGAATGTTTTTTGGCCCATTTGGTGAAGCTCATTATAATACGGATAACACAAACGCTGAACTAGCTTTTACCATAGCCCATGAAATGGCCCACTCCAAAGGAGTAATGAGAGAAGATGACGCACAAATAACAGCATTATATATTTGTTTAAATAGTGATAATCCAATTCTTCGCTATTCTGCTTATATTAATACACTAGGTAGTTTATTAAAACTTTGTCGATATACTGGTAATGAAGATGATTATCAAGAAATGTATCAAAAGATAGATGCCAAGGTATGGGCTAATTTTACTTATATTAATAATCACTGGGATAAAAAGATGTGGGCTTATGAGTTTGGTGAGTGGTGGAATAACTTATATTTAAAACTATCTGGTCAAAGTAGTGGCACCTCTTCTTATTCAGATAGTGACACAAAAACTGATGATAGTGGAACGGTTACTGACTTATCTAGATATCAAAAAGTCTATTTAGAAAATTATTATCAAATCATAAATAAATAAGAGTATATTTAATATCGCTATGATACCAACGATTATTATTTGTGTAGTTACTTGCTTAGCGATTGTTATTACAACATTAGTAAAACCTTCAATTAAAATTAAAAACATTACTATTAACTTATATTGGATTATTGCTCTTATTGGAGCGATAAGTTTATTAGCGAGTACATTATTAGGTTTTGATGAATTGTGGTCTGGATTAATTGCTGATACGGGTATTAATCCTCTACAAATATTAGTGCTATTTTTATCTATGACAATGATATCTATTTTCTTAGATGAACTAGGTTTCTTTGCCCACTTAGCGAACTATGTTTTAAAGCACACAAAAAGTAATCAATATCGTATCTTTATTGCTTTTTATATTTTAGTGTCTTTATTAACTATGTTTACTTCTAATGACATTATTATTTTAACATTAACACCATTTATTATTTTCTTTGCTAAACACGCAAAAATCTCCCCAATTCCTTATTTAGTGAGTGAATTTGTAGCGGCAAATACTTGGTCAATGATGTTTATTATTGGTAATCCTACTAATATCTATTTAGCGTCATCTTTTGATATTAACTTTATTGATTATTTCTTAACTATGGCCATACCTACCTTACTAGCAGGTATAGTGGAATTTTCTTTATTAATCTTAATCTTCCATAAAGAGTTAAAGAAACCACTTGAATATATCCAAGAAGAATTACCAAAAGAAAATATCCCTTTAACTATTATTGGTTTATCAATATTAATTATTTGCACAATATTTTTGATTATTTCTTCTTATATATCTTTACCAATGTATTTAATTGCCTTGATATCGTTAGTGGCACTTTCTCTATGTGCTTTTATTTATGCGATTATTAAAAAACAAAAACCAATAGAAATACTACATGCCTATAAAAGAGCACCTTGGGAATTAGTGCCTTTTATTATTTCGATGTTTGTTTTAGTTTTATCCCTTAATAAATATGAAGTTACTAATCACATCGCGGAATTTATTGGTGATGATTTATCAATTATTAAATATGGATATCTATCATTTATATCCGCGAACTTATTGAATAATATTCCGATGTCTGTCATCTTTACTTCTATTATTAATGTTAGTAATTTATCTAATCCATATGGCGCTATATATGCTTCTATTATAGGTTCTAACTTAGGAGCATTCTTAACACCGATTGGTGCGTTAGCGGGTATTATGTGGATGGGTATATTAAAACGGCACGATATTCATTTTACATTCTTAAGTTTTGTTAAATATGGTGCGTTAATATCAATCCCGACAATTACTGTTTGTTTATTAACACTAATGTTATTTATTTAACTAAAATAAACAAATTAAAACCGCAGTTTTTGCTGCGGCTTTTTATTATTCGAGTTCAAACGCTCCAGTGTATAACTGATAGTAAGTGCCTTTTTGAGCAATTAAGTCAGCGTGATTACCACGTTCAATGATGTGACCATGGTCTAACACCATAATGGCATCTGCGTTTTGCACTGTGGATAAGCGGTGAGCAATGATAAAGACTGTTCTACCTTCCATTAATTGGTCCATACCTGTTTGTACAAGACGTTCAGTTCTTGTATCAATGGAAGAGGTAGCTTCATCAAGGATCATTACCGGTGCGTCAGCAACTGCGGCACGGGCGATAGAAAGAAGCTGTCTTTGACCTTGTGATAAGTTTGCCCCATCTCCACTTAACATTGTGTTAAAGCCTTCTGGTAAGCGCATAATGAAGTCGTAAGCATTCGCAATCTTTGCGGCTTTATAAACTTCTTCATCTGTCGCCTCTAAACGTCCATAACGAATGTTTTCCATGACTGTTCCAGTAAATAAGTTAGTGTCTTGTAAAACAATACCTAAGGATTTACGTAAATCAGCCTTTTTAATTTTATTAATGTTGATTCCATCATATCTAATTTTGCCATCTGCGATATCATAGAAACGGTTAATTAGATTAGTAATAGTGGTTTTACCTGCACCAGTTGCCCCGACAAGAGCAATCTTTTGCCCTGGGTGAGCATAGATAGAAACATCTTCAAGAACATTTTTCTTACCATTATAGGAGAAATCAACTTGATCTAATAAGATATCACCTTGTAATGGACGATATTCAACATGTCCATCTTTATGTTCATGTTTCCAAGCATAATCATGTGTGTGCTCTTTTGTTTCAGTTAATGAACCATCTTCATTTTTAATAACATTACATAAATAAACATAACCATTATCTTCTTCTTTCTTTTCATCAATTAAATCGAAGCAACGAGAAGCGCCTGCCATACCCATGACAATGAATGTGACTTGTTGTGATAATTGAGTAATGTTATTTGTAAACATTCTAGACATCATTAAGAAAGAGATAATAACACCCCAGAATGTCGCGACAGATTCTGTATCATGAATATCAATTGAACTCCAACCAGTTAATGTTAAGTTACGGAATTCAGAAATGACTAACATCATGAAGCCCATAACAGCGGTTAAGACATACATGAAGTTACCGATGTTTCCATTAATAGGACCGGTAACATTACCGTGTATATTAGCTTCAGTAGAATAAGCACCTAATTGATTATTTAAGGCATCAAATTCTTCAGTTGATTGTTCTTCATGGGAGAATACTTTAATGACTTTTAAACCATTAATGCTTTCTTCTATGTTACCTTCAACAATACCAACTTGTCTTTGTTGTTTAACAAAGTATCTAGCGGAACGACCACCGATGGTGAGAGTGTTGAGTAACATTAAAGCAGCACATAAGAGGACCACAAAGGTCATCCACACACTATTTAATAACATAGCGACTAAGCAGAAGATTAACGCTAAAGCGGTTCTTAATCCTTCTGGTAATGAACTACTTACAAATTGACGAATTGTATCAATGTCATTTGTATAAATAGACATAATGTCACCATGAGCGTGAGTGTCAAAATATTTAATTGGTAAATCTTCCATATGATTGAACATAGCAATACGGAAGTCATTTAAGAATCTTTGTGTAATAATGGCCATTTCTCTTGCCCACCACCAGGAAGCAAACACGCCAACAGCGTAGACTGAGCCCATAGCGATTAATAAATAAGTGACATTTGTATTTGCTAAGGTGATGCCCATTGCGTTTACTGTATAACCACCAACAAATGGATTAGAGTGGGTTGCTACAGCAGTAGATATTGCTACTGTAATAAAGTTAGCAAAGATAGATGAACATAAATTAGCAAAGGCATTAAAGGCAATACAAATAATACAAATAACTAATTTTAAAGGATATTTTTTAAATAATGTTTTAATAAGACGAGACATAGTGCCTTTTTTGGCTCTCTTTCTTTCTGTAATTCTGACTGGTGGCATTATTTATCACCTCCTACTTTATTTTGTGTGTAATAGACTTCTTGATAAATCTTATTATTCTTAATTAATTCTTCATGTGTGCCAATCGCATTAATATGGCCATCGTCCATAATAATGATTTGATCAGCGTCTTCAATAGAAGAAATACGTTGGGCAATGACAATCTTAGTCATTTCAGGAACATCTTCTTTTAAAGCTTTACGAATTAATTTATCGGTTTTTGTATCGACTGCGGAAGTGGAGTCATCTAAGATTAAAATCTTTGGATTCTTCATTAACGCACGAGCGATACATAATCTTTGCTTTTGCCCACCGGAGAAGTTACTACCACCTTGTTCGACATGTGTTTGTAATTCTTCTGGCTTAGCTTTAACAATTTCTTCTGCTTGGGCAATTCTACAAGCTTTCCACATTTCTTCCTCAGTCGCGTTGCTATTACCCCATTGTAAGTTAGTAGCAATCGTGCCAGAGAATAAGACGTTCTTTTGTAAAACAACAGAGACATTATCACGAAGAGTTTTTAAATCGTAATCTTTTACATTGTGGCCCCCAACGAGTACTTCACCATCTGTGACATCATATAATCTTGAGATTAAATTAACGACAGAAGTTTTACCAGAACCGGTAGAACCTAAAATACCAATGAATTGTCCTGATTTAATATGAATATTGATGTTTTCTAAGGTATTTTTCTCAGCAGAAGTGGAATATTTGAAGTTAACATTATTAAAATCAACATCTCCATTATTGACTTCCATTAATGAATTTTCTGGGTTTTGAATAGTTGGTTCTTCTTGTAAAACTTCACCAATACGCTTAACACATTCTAAGGACATGACTAACATGACAAGAATCATTGATATCATCATGATGCTAGATAAGATTTGAATGCCATATGTTAATAAAGAAGACATTTGACCAACAGTTAAGTGTAGCCAGAAATTAGAATCTTCAGTACAACGATAAATGGCGTATGCACCAATACCGATAACTAAGATATTACTTAAATGAATAGCGGTATTAAGAATAGGACCATTTAAGGCAACTATCTTTTCTGCCTTCACAAAGTCATAAGTCATATTGTTACTGGCGGTGTTGAATTTGTTTTTCTCATAATCTTCACGGACATAGGCTTTAACAACACGAATCGCGGAAATGTTTTCTTGCACTGATTCATTTAAAGCATCGTAACGTTTAAAGACACGTGTGAATATTTTCATTGCGGCACGGCAAACTAAATATAAGCCAATTGCCACGACAGGAATAAGGATCACGAATATCCACGCCATTGCGCCTCCGGATATGAAGGCCATAATTGCGGAGAAGATCATCATTAATGGCGCTCTAATGACGATACGAATACACATTTGGAATGCTTGTTGCACATTACTCACATCAGTGGTCATACGAGTGACTAAACTTGATGCGGAGAATTTATCAATATTAGCAAAACTAAATGTTTGTAATTTCTTATATAAATCACTTCTTAAGTTAGTAGCTAAACCCACAGAAGCTTTCGCAGCGGTTCTACCACCTAAAATACCACAAGTTAAGGATATCATCGCCATCGCGATTAAAACCATAATCACGCCAAAGATAGTAACTTTCATACTACCAAAGGTACTATTCGTGTATGTCACAACTTTAAAGATATCTTGGAATCTTGTTAATTCTGTTAAGTTTTGTTCAATACCATCCACTAACATGGACATGACGAATGGTAAAGCACATTCCATTGCGGCTTCACCAATCATAAATAGTGGTGTTAAAATCGCATACTTTTTATATTGTCTAACGCTGTTTAAGATTAATTTAATTTTTTTCCACATGTTCTTTTCCTCCTTGCATATTTTCTATCGCGCGTATTACATCTTTAATAAATTGTTCTTTTTCTTTTTCTTTAAATCCTTTAAATAAGATATTTATCGCATCCACTCGGGTTTCATGTATTGTATCAATCATTTGCTCCGCTTTATCAGTAGGCTTAATAATTGTGTATGGATATGATTTGATTGTTTCAATAAATCCATTTTTCTCTAATCTTTTAACTAAGCCACTGACTGTGGATTTAGTAAGATGGAATTCTTTTTCAATATCGTTTTGATGTACTTCTTCTTTTTCTAAATTTACACGTCGACTAACATAAAATAAGATTCTTCCTTGTTGGCCAGTTAAACCAAACTCTGATAGACGTTCATCGAAATCTTTTTTAATTAATTTATCTAATCTTTTAATGAGTAGAAGTATGTCTTTTTCTTTATTAATCTTTTCCATAACGATACAAATATTATAGTTCGCATACGAACTTGTCAAATATTTTTTATAAAAATCGTTAATTTTATCTTTTTTAAATAAATATTTACTTCTTTCGTGTTAAGGTATTGATGAGGAAAAATTTATGAAGAAGATTAAATTATTAGCTTTAACAACATTATCATGCCTTTCATTAGGTCTTAGCGGATGCCGTTTATCTTTTAACCGTGATGGCAATATTGATAGTGGTGGTGAAACGGAAAAAGAAGATGTTGCCGTTACTGGATTATCTTTAAGCGCTAAAACAGCGGAAGTTTATGTTGGTAAAACATTTACTTTAACTCCTACAATTTCTCCTAATAACGCAACTAATACAAATGTGAATTGGACATCTAGTAACACTAGTGTAGCCACAGTTAGTAATGGTTTAATTACTGGCGTTAAAGCGGGTACTTGTACAGTTACCGCAACATCAGTGAGTAATAAAAATGTCAGTGCCACTTGTAATGTTACCGTTAAAGAAGCTAGCACTACTAAGAATGCTAAATGGACAATATTAATTTATATGTGTGGTTCTGATTTAGAAAGCGAAAATGGTTTAGCTACAAGTGACTTAGATGAAATTGCTTCTGTTAGTGGGCAAACAAGTGACTATAACGTTGTCATTGAAGCTGGCGGGGCTAGCTCATGGGCATCAACATATAGTTATGTGATTAACAAAAATTATTTAAATAGATTCCATTTATCAAATAAAAAATTTGTTAAAGACGCTCAAATTAGTAAAGCTAGCATGGCTCAATCTGCCACATTACAAAGTTTCTTAGAATGGGGCATTTCTACTTATCCAGCTGATAAATATGGTGTTATTCTTTGGAACCATGGTGGTGGTATGCAAGGAGTTTGCTTTGACGAGAACTATGCTTATGATTCTTTATTAAATAATGAAGTTGTTACAGCAGTTAAGGGAGCAAGAAATTCTTTAGGTATAGCTGATAAGTTTGAATTTATTGGTTATGATGCTTGCTTAATGGGTTTACAAGACGTCGCTGAATTTAACGCTCCATATTTTAATTACATGGCTTCTTCGCAAGAAAGTGAAAATGGCTATGGCTGGGATTATGATACTTGGTTAGATGATTTATTTGCGGGTAAAGACACTAAGACCATTTTAAAAGCAGTCGCAGATGGCTTTATTGAAGATAATGGCGGTGTGGATGCTTATGGTGGTTATGATGATGAAAGAACATATTATCCAGCAGATCAAACATTCTCATATTATGATTTAAGTAAGATGGATGCGTATCGTACTGCTTGGGAAAATATGGCGGCACAATTAAAGAACAAAATTACTACTAGTAACTGTAAAAATTTCAACAGAATCATTGCAAAAACAAAATATTTTGCAGAAGAAGACTATGCTTCTTATTGTGAATTTGACGCCTATCACTTTGTCACTTTATTAGAAAAAGATGCAACTTTTAATCCTGGTATTACATATACCACTGCGGTGAAAAATGCTTTAAACGATTTAGTTGTTTATAACATTACGCAAAATGAAGCTGCACATGATGCTTATGGTATTTCTTTCTACTATGTAGCGGGCACTGATGGCAGTCAAAAATACTTTGCTAAATCAACATATTCTAATTTTACAAATTGGACTTATTTATCTGCAAATTTCGGTTCTGACATTTCATCCATTTATGCATATTAATGAAAGAGCACTCAATGAGTGCTTTTTTCTTATCGAAAAATCTAGTAAGATAATCGCATGAAAAAAGTTTTTATTTTCTCATTATTATTAACCAGTCTATCTCTCAGTGGATGTTCCTTTTTTAAAATAGCCACCGACATCATTGATAAAGAATCAGTTGTCTATAATTATAAAGATTATTGTGACAACAATGTTTTTAACATTGATGCCACTCCTAGCAATGGTTCACCAAAATTATTAGTGATACCAATTTGGTTTACTGATTCTTCTAGTTATATTCCTACTAGTCAAAAAGAGACAGTTAGAAGTGATATTCAAAAAGCATATTTTGGTAGCAATTCGGATGTTGGTTGGCGAAGCGTTACAACTTATTATCAAGAGCTTTCCCATGATAAACTTAATTTAACTGGCACAGTCAGTGATTGGTACGAATGTAGTCATTCCTCTTCTTACTATTACAGTAGCACAAGCACAACTACTAGTTTAGTGAGTGAAGCAGTGGAATGGTATCGTTCTAGTCATGGTAATTTAAAGGAATACGATTTAGATAATAATGGTTATTTAGATGGTGTGATGCTTATTTATGGGGCACCTGATTATGGCGCTTTAAACAATAGTTCTGCGAAAAACTTGTGGGCGTATTGCTTTTGGATGCAAACAACTGAACCAGATTATAATGCGCCTACTCCAAATGCATTCTTCTGGGCTAGTTATGACTTTATGTATGGCAGTGGTTATTCTATTGGAAGTTATACTTCAGGGGATAATTCACATTGTAAGATAGACACTCATACCTATATTCATGAAATGGGTCATATGTTTGGCTTATCAGATTATTATGATTATAGTGATTTTCACTTATCTCCTTCTGGTGGATTTTCCATGCAAGATTATAATGTAGGCTCTCACGATCCATATTCCGCTTTAGCGTTGGGTTGGGCAAATGTGTATGTACCGAGCGAGAGCTGCACATTAGAAATTAAAGATTTTCAAAGCAGTGGAGATGTTATTTTACTTACTAATAAATTCCATAATTCACCATTTGATGAATATTTCTTATTAGAACTTTATACTCCTACTGGATTAAATAGATTTGATTGTGAACATCAATATTTAGATAAATATCCAACTGGCCCAGTGTTACCTGGAATTCGTCTTTGGCATGTTGACGCAAGATTACTATATTTAGATGGTTCATCTAGTAGTTATTCTAGTGATAAAGTTACTACCGCTCCGAGTGTGTATAGAAAAGTGACACATATGATGAGTAATACTTATCATAAGAACGAAGACGATCTTGGCTATATTTCACCTTTAGGTACTAGCTACGCAAACTTTAATTTATTACAACTAATTCGTAATAGCACGACTATTAACTATCGTCCAAATAACACAATTACTTATAACAATTTATTTACTACTGGCGATAGCTTTTCCATGGATTTATTTGCTAAGCAATTTTATAAAAACGGTAAACTCAATAGTGGTGATACTTTTAAATGGACATTCACGGTTAATCATGTGAGTTCATCATCTGCGACAATTACATTAACCAAAGCATAACATTATCGCGAGTATATAGGATGCTTTCATTAAAAGAAAAAATTATTTTAATTTTATTTTTTAATTTATTAAATAGTTTGTATAGAGTAAAATAACTACCGTATTTTAAGGAATTGAACATATGAATAAACAAATTAAATTGAAAGCCAAGACAAACGCTCTGATAGGATTGGTACTTTCCTCTTTAGCGGTTTCCGCTTTAACTTTTGCGATTAATCAAAAAGATAATGAAATACGTAAAGGTCCCGCGATTGCAGAAACTTTAAGTGAAGATCAAATTAAACATAATGTTCGTTTCCAATCAACATATACACCTACAGATACTTATTACAGCACACAAAAGGGTTATTCTATGTCCACACTTGGTGATATTGAATCTGTTTGGGATGATTATAAAGGGGATGGTATTACCATCGCCGTTATTGATACTGGCATTGACCATGACCATCCTGATTTTACTGACTCTAATGGTGTAAATCACATTAGTGATCGTTCTAGATATTACTATACCAGTGGAACAAAAGTTTATTATTACAACGCTACATCACAGAGTGATTATACAGGTAGTGTATATGGATGGGATTATTTGCAACATGATTATGATTCAACTAAGAAAGTCTATAGTTATCACGGCACGAATGTAGCCGGAAGCGCTGCTGCTAGTGATAACGGAATTGGAACAATAGGTATTGCGCCTAATGCCACCATCTTAGCGATTAAAACAGATATGTTATTAACCAGCATTAATGCTGCTATTAATTACGCCGTTAGTGAAGGTGTTGATGTAATTAATATGTCTTTAGCAGCTTATGCTGAAAGCTTTACTGATGGTAATGGCACCGCTCAAACTGGATATTCTACAACTGCTTCCGCTTTAACTAGTGCGATTAATTCCGCATATAATAAAGGCATTATTGTTGTGGCGGCTGCCGGTAATGAGAAGACATCTTATTATTCTTATCCAGCTAGTAATAATCACGTTATTGGTGTTGGTGCTTTAGCAAAGAATTCTGATAAAACCGCTGCATCATTTAGTAATTTTAATAAATCTACTGATACTGCTTCTGGTAATCATAACGTAGATCTTATGGCACCTGGCTATGTTTACGCGCCTTCTTATGATGGAAGTCATACTTATGTAGCTACACAAGGTACTTCTTTTGCTTCTCCAATCGTGGCTGGAACAGCTGCTTTATGGAAACAAAAAAATCCAAATAAGACGCCTGATGATTTTATGGAAGATTTATACGCTACATGTAATGATATGGGCGAAACCGGGTGGGATACTACTTATGGTTATGGTTCATTAGATGTTGGCGCTTTAATGGAACTTAATTATTCAGTGACTGGTGTTGAACTTAATTGTGGTAGCACTGCCACTGTATTAAGCAACAGCAAATTAGAATTAGTGGCCACTGTTTCGCCAAAGAATGCTGCTAATAAAGCTGTCACATGGACAAGTAGTGATAAAAATGTCGCTACTGTTAGTTCAACAGGTGTAGTAACACCTATTAAAGAAGGAACAACAAGAATTACTGTAACTACCGCTGATGGTGGTTTTACTGATTATGTAGATGTTACGGTTACACCATATGTGAGTAGTGAATTTACTTGTTCAGTGAATAATTCTTCAATGCATATTGGAGATAAAGAACAAATTAAGATTACTTGGAGTAATACTAATCCTTCTAATCCTTCATTACTTTATGAATCTAGCGATACCAGTGTTGCTACTGTCTCTGACAGTGGTTTAATTACTGCAGTAGGTTTAGGCAACACTACTATAAGTATTATGTCTAGTGATGACATGCAGTCATTAGATATTAGTGTAGTAGAAGAAGCAAATTATGAATGGGTTTTATGTGAAACTGATTCTTATTTAACGATTGGCGATAAATATGTTTTAGCAAATAAAGCAAATGGTAAGGTCGCAGGCGTAATTAGTAGTGATTATTTAACCGCTGTTGATGCGACTTTTAGTGGTACAAATAAAGACGTCATTTCCACATTACCAAGTGATGCTGAAATATTCACTTTAGGTGGTGAAAGTGGAGCGTATACCCTTACTTGTAACTCAAATAATAAATTATTAACTTATAATGGCACAAATCTTTCTTATGCCTCTACAAATAACACTTTTAATATATCAATTAGTAATGGGACTGCATTAGTTAAGGCAGGTTCATACAATATTACTTACAATAGTAGTTCTCCAAGATTTAAACCTTATTCAAGTTCTCAAAAAGATGTGCAATTATTTGTTAAAGAATATATAGGTGATAAAACTTTAACTAGTATCTCATTAAGTGGTCAAACAACTGACTATTTTGTTGGTGATAAATTCTCTTTTGATGGCACAGTTACTGCTACATATAGTAATGATCGTTCAGTAGTGGTCACACCAACAAGTGTCACAACTCCTGATATGTCCACTGCTGGTACAAAAACAATTACTGTTACTTATACTGATGATTACGGCACACAAAGTGTGACATATACAATTAATGTTGTGGCTGTTAAAGTTACTTCTATTTCTACAAGTGGTCAAACAACTGCATATATAGTAGGTGATACATTTAGTTATGATGGTACTTGTACCGCAACATACAATAATGGTGATACTTGTGTCGTCACTCCAATTGTAGACAATAGTGAAGTTGATATGAGTAAAGCTGGTTCATACACAATCACTCTTACCTATGAAGGAATGACCACTACATACACAATCACAGTTAGTGAAAAGCCTACTACAACAACATTAGATATTGATTTTACTAATAGCAATAATAGTGATACAGATAATGAGGGCAATGTTTGGACAGCTACAAATTGCAAAACCGGTAACTATTTAGGATTCACATCATCATCTAGTTCAGTTGTTAAAAACACCACACCTTTATTAGTTGATACATCTAAAACAATTACAGTTAGTGGATATGTTAGAACCTATGGTAGTATTTCTAATGCCTCATTCAATGTTATTGGTTATAACTCTTCTGGCAAGGCAGTAACCAATACTGGCACACTTACACCAAATAGTAGCACTCTTACAAACACGACTTGCACTTTAACTTTTACTGACACATCTGATAATCAAATTACTATCAAAGTAACTTCAACTAAGAGTGGCAGCAACAAATATCTAGGTTTATCCACTATGTCAGTAGTGTACACAAAGGGTATAGAAGGGCCAAAAGTGACTGCGTTCTCATTAGATAAAACAACTTTATCTTTAGATATTTATAATAAAACAAGCGACACGCTTACACCTAATATCACTGCGGATGAAGGCGCAGACACCACGGTAACTTGGTTAAGTAGTGATGAAAGCATTGCCACAGTCAATAACGGTGTAGTCACCGCTGTTAAAGTTGGTAATGCAATTATTACCGCTAAGTGTGGCAATTTAAGTGCTACATGCAATGTAACCATTACTGACTCAACTCCATTAGTCATTGAATCATTTGTAATTACTCCAAGTGCAACTACTGTGGCATTTAAAGAAGAATTATCTTTAAGTGTTACTGCTACTGTCAACTACACAAATGGCACTAGCAAAGTAGTGACACCTGATTCCACAAATTATGATGTTGATACCTCTTTGTTAGGTGAACATGTTATTTCTGCGACATATCAAGGAATAACCGCTACTGCAACTATTATTGTAACAAATAAGAATGCTACTCCAATCACTGGTGATGGTACATGGAACTTAGTGACTGATGCTTCTACTTTAAATGTGAATGATAAAATTATCATCGTGGCATCAGGTTCTAACTATGCTTTAAGCACAACTCAGAATGAAAACAATCGTGACCAAGCTGTAGTTAGTAAAAATACATCTAACAACACAGTTACTTTTACTTCCTCAGTACAAGAAATTACTCTTGAAAATGGCAGTGAAGATGGCACATTTGCTTTTAATGTTGGAGATGAATATTTATATGCTGCATCATCAACTAAAAATTATTTGAAAACTCAATCTAGCATTGACGCTAATGCCTCTTGGACTATTTCTATTTCTAGTGGCGTTGCGACCATAACTGCTCAAGGCAGCAACACATACAATCTATTGAAATACAATAGCAATAGTAAAATATTCTCTTGTTATAAGAGTGGCCAAAATCCTGTTGCTATTTATAAATTAACTTCATCTATTTCTTCTTGGACTGGTACTGATCAAGCTATCGCATTTGCTAATTATTTCTTAAATGTTACTTCCCCAATTTGTGCTAGTGCAGATGATCATAAAGCACAATTAGTAAAGGTTTGGACTAATTTAGCAAATGAATATGGCTATATGATTAACGATGCCAAGGATGATTTTGTTGATAACACAACAAATAATGAAATTATTCAAGAAGCTCAACAAAGATATCAAATAATTATTAATAATTATAACTTGAATAACTTTGCCACTAAAGCGGATGGCACATCTTCTTTAGCGTCAAATAATATAAAAATAAATATGACTTTTAACAATTATACCTGTATAATACTCGCATTAGTTACAATTTCTTTTACGACATTAGGATGTTATTTTTGTTGTAAAAAGAAAAAACAATAAATAATTGGAGGAAAAAGCGATGAAAAATAAGAAAACATTTGGACTCGTATCGATGTGTGCCTTAGCAATCTCCGCTGCTAGTATGGTAGTAGTAGCTGCAAATGGCATACAATCAGCCCGCAGAATCAACGCTGATGATACTTATTCTTTATCATTAAATTCTTCTAATGGTATTACTGGTAGCGATGTAACAACTACTCAAACTATCCAAACTGATAGTGGTAATTACCAAGTAGAATTTAGTTATACTGATGTATCAGCTTTAAGTGGTGGTCACTGTGTGATTAACACCGATGGCATTGTAGTGAACAAAGATCACATCCGTTCCGTGAGTGAAATTCAAGCTACATTCTCCGGTAGTGGTACCTTACAATTTAGAACATCTTTTGATGGCTCTACTTGGGGTGCTTATAACACAATGGTGAGTGAAGTATCTTACACATTGTCTTCATATCCATACTACATTGAATTAAGTGCTAAAGATGGTGCAGTTAATTTAAATAGTATGCTATACAAATACACTTGTGCAGAAAATCCTAACGCTCACGAAGGAACAAGTGAAAATACATTTGCTTGGACTAGTACTGTTGGTGAAAGTGATAGCAATAGTTATTTAAAAATTGTAGGAATGAATGAAACATCAGCTTCAAGTGATGCAAATTCCGGTAAAACTGCCTTTGAAGAAAGAACAAATAATTTTGATACATCTATATTTACACTAACTGATATTAGCGATATTAGATTTGGTGCGAGTTCTAAGTATAACTATTTCATGATTGGTGGAAAATCTAATGACGGTTATTTCACATTTACTGTAGCTAGTGGTTATACTGTCACTAGTGTTGTATTTAAAAATGCATTAGCAAATGCAAGTTCTTATCTTGGAACTTTATCTGTTAATGATGAATCTAATAAAATGACCACTAGTAGTAATACGTATACTTATACTCCTAACGCTAGTACAGTCACTATTAAATCTTCTAATTACCGCACATGGGTATTAGAAATCGACGTCACAATTAAGCCTGATATTTCTGCACCTGCGGATGAAACAGGATTCACTGCTACTGATAGCAAGATGAATTCCTATAAGGACACTGATGTGTTTGCTGAAAGCAATGGTTTAAGCGTTTATGCCACATTTACTGATGGCACGACAATTGCTTTAACTAATGGCACTGCAGTTAATAATTATTCATACACAATTACTAACGCTAGTGGTGAAGCAATTGATCCAACTCAATCCTTTGGTGCTGCTGGTACATACACATTGACTGTTAATTATAAATCCTATATCCCAGTGGTTATTACCTTAAAGGTCGAGATTGATTTATATATCACATCTATTGATGTTAGTATGGTAACAACTACCTTCAATACTGCGGATATCTTAGCAAATAACTTATCCTCTAATATTACCGCAAATATTATCTATAATGTGGCAAGTTACAATAAGACAGGCGTTGCCTATGAAGATTTTAGTGAATATGGTATTACCTTATCATTAATTAATCCAAGTGGTGTGGACGCGGATATGTCTACTGTCTTTGGTGTTGCTGGTACATTCACTCTTAAAGCAACAATTAGCTCAACTATTTTTGATGAAGTGAGCCTTACTGTTTCTGCTATTCCAGTGACTAACATCACCTTAGATCAATCTGAATTATCATTACAAGTTGGTCAAACAGGACAATTAAATGCGACTGTTTCTCCAGATAACGCCACTAATACAAGCTTTACTTGGTCTAGTGACAACACAAGTGTTGCTACTGTTTCTGATTCTGGCTTAGTTACCGCTAAAGCAGTTGGTACTGCCACAGTCAGTGCAACATCTAATGATGGCACTAATAAGGTTGGCAGTTGTTTAGTGACAGTTACTAAATCAACAAATACTACTGCTACATTAGTGGCTAATAACACTGTAACAAATACTAGTACCACAGTTACTTTCAGCGCTTCTTCATTTACTGCTACTGGAATTTCAATTAGTGATGTTACTGGAAGTAACATATATGGCACTTCAGATGGATCATTTAGATTTGCGTCGAACAAAAAAGATGGTTCTATAACAGTTACATTCTCAACTGCAACATTGATTAGAGGAGTTTCTATCAATGCGAAAGGTTACGATTCAGATGCTTCTGTTACGGTTATTACTTCCGCAAACTCAACTGGTGGTTCTGTTACTGTTTCTGATACATCTGCCTATGCTGATTACACATTTGATGCATTCGCAAGTGATTCAACTGAATCAACTACATTGACAATTTCTTCTCCAAGCAAAAATAGATTCTATTTAAACAGCATTACCTTAACTGTTGGTGTGCTTGAACCTGTTTATGCAACTGGAATTAAATTAACTGGTACATCCAATATTGGTATTGGTGAAACCACTTCCTTAGGAGTTACTTATACTCCAAGTAATACAAACCAAAAAGATATTACTTTCTCTTCAAATAACACTGCTGTTGCAACCGTCAGTAATGATGGTTTAGTCACCGGTGTTAGTGAAGGTAGTGCTACAATCACCGCCACTGTTGCTACTGAGTCTAGTAGTGTCAGTGCTACATTTGCTATCACCGTAAGTAAGATTGCTGTTACAGGCATTTCTATCTCCGCTGCTAAGACATCAATCGTGATTGGTGGTACATCCAATATTAGTGCTACTGTTACTCCAAGCAACGCTACTGATCAAAGTGTTTCCTGGAAATCAAGTAACACAAGCGTAGCAACTGTTAGTGATGGCGTTGTTACTGGTGTTGCTGTTGGTACCGCCACAATTACTGCTACAACTAATGATGGTGGTTATACTGATAAAGTTTCGATTGAAGTTACTGAAGAAAAACTCGCTTTAAATACAGTCCTCATTTATATGTGTGGTGCTGACCTTGAAAGTGAAAACGGATTAGCTTCTGGTGACTTAGAAGAAATCGCTTCCGTCTCTGGTCAAACTGAAGATACAAATATTGTTGTTGAAGCTGGTGGTGCTAGTTCATGGGCTAGCACATATAGTTCTGTTATTAATAAATCTTATTTGAATAGATTCCACTTATCCAATAAGGGCTATGTCAAAGATGAACAAATTACTAAAGCCAGTATGGGTTTATCTTCTACATTACAAAGCTTCTTAGAATGGGGTATCCAAACTTATCCTGCTCAAAACTATGGTTTAATCCTTTGGAACCATGGTGGTGGTATGTGGGGTGTTTGCTACGATGAAAACTATAAAGATAACTCATTGTATGATAATGAAGTAGTTTCCGCAGTGACAGGCGCGAGAAATACATTAGGCATTACTGACAAATTTAAATGGATTGGTTATGATGCTTGCTTAATGGGCTTACAAGATGTCGCAGAATTTAATTCCCCATATTTTGAATATATGGTCGCGGCACAAGAATCTGAAGCTGGCTATGGTTGGGATTATGATACATGGGTGGATAACTTATTCGCCGGTGATGATTACCCAACAATCTTCAAAGCAATCTGTGATGGTTTCATTACTGATAATGGTGGTGTTTCAGCCAGTGGCTCTACTTATAATGGTACATATTACCCAGCTGACCAAACATTAGCTTATTATGACCTAAGCAAGATGGCGGCTTATAAAGAAGCTTGGGAAAATCTAGCGGGTCAATTGAAGAATAAGATTACTTCAAGCAATAAATCTTCATTCAACACCGACTTAATTGGTAAGACAAAATACTTTGCTGGTAGTGATTATGACTATTTCTGTGAATTTGATGCCTATCACTTCCTAACTTTGTTAGAGAGTAATTCGACATTTAATCCAGGATCTAGTTACATTACCGCTGCAAAGAATGCGTTAAAAGCATTAGTTGGTTATAACGCAGTGCAAAAAGAAGCTGCACACGATGCTTATGGTATCTCCTTCTACTATGTAGCAGGCGACGGTTATGGTCAAGAGACCTTCTCATCATCCACTTATTCTAACTTCACCAATTGGACATATTTGTCCTCTACCTATGGTGGTTCAATTACATCCACTTATTCATATTAAGTAATTGAATAATAAGCACGGGCCTAAAACCCGTGCTTTTAATATGCTAAAGAATAAAGAATCTGTGAAATAAAGTGTGTATAAATATAATAAAAAATGGCCTTCTAGAGGCCTAATATGAAAGAGTGTTTATTAATTCATTAAATAGATAAATAATTCTTAAATGACTTAAAAATAGTGATTACAAATAATTTATTATTTATCAATTGCTTGATTTTGATTTTTTCTTTGTTGTCTAACTAACATATAAGATGCGAATGCACATCCAACTAGAACTAATACACCAACAGGGATTTCAATATAAATTGGTAAAATAGGTTTAATAACTATTTCACTTGGTAAAGTAATTCCTGCCCAACATTTATAATAATTAAAGATATCGTAATTTAAGAACAAGACCACAATGGAACCTAAGATAAATCCAATGATAGCAAAGAAAGTGGAATCATGGTGTTTTTCTAATAATTTAGACATTAGTTTACTAACTAACCAAACTCCTAATATACAACCAACACCGAAGCAACCGATTATTCCTAACAATTGAGGAAACATACTAAAATCACCTTTTAAGGCCATCCCACCCCATGACTTAGCGGAGTCTACAAGTGGACGATAAAAACCTAATATTAATAAAATTAATGAACCAGATAATCCTGGTACAGTTAACGCAACTGCGGCTATCATACCGACTGGTATTAATAATAAATATAACCACCAATTAGAATTGATGTTTTGAAATATACCAGCAATGTTAATAGAATCACCAGTAAAGATAGACGCTAAGCCTAATGCAATCACAAATAACGCTGCTATAACGATAATGATTATTTGCAATTTGTTTGGTTTAACGCCCTTTACTTCATCGGTTATTCCAGGGAATGAGCCAATTAAAAAACCAGCAAAAATACAGATTAAAACAAACATTAAGTATTCAAACGCTAAACTGAATAAATAAATGCAAGGTATCACCGCGCATACTATTCCAATTAAGATAGGAATTAATACTTTAATTGCATAGCCAAATTTCTTTCTAAAGTTATTTACTGCTGAAATAATGTCTTCATAAACTTTAAAGATAACAGCGATTGCCGCTCCTGAAACACCAGGAATTGCGGCCCCGATTCCAATCCCAATTCCAGCTATTCATCTTTTGAAAAATAATTTGGCTTTCATACGTTAAATAATATATCAATTATCTTTATTGAGT
>CAVEYA010000045.1:0-13668 GCA_963619935.1 bacterium
AAATAATCATTAGACATAGATGGTTTACAGATTTGGACAATTTCATTAAATATTTTGCGCATTTTTTTTTCTTTAATTAATTTAATCGAAGCAATTTTAAACATAAACACTAATGCCCACATTGGAATTTTCTTATCAGCTTTAATATTCTTTTGCATTTTTTGATCACTAAAGCGTTCATTATAGTTATCTTTGTCTTCTTTTGATAATCCCTTTCCTAAGCCGGCAGTTCCAGATAAAATTAATCCTTTAATGACTTCTGGATGTCTACTTGCAATAATTTGAGCAAGAAAACCTCCATAGGACTGACCCATTAAATATACGTTCGTTAAATTTAGATGCTTAATCAATTCCGCGATCGCGCCACTTAATGAATCGTTGTCTTTAAAATCCATTGGGTAATTGAAAGATAGTAAATTATATTCATTAATAAAATAATCGTACATATAAAAGAAACCATCTCCCATACCGCTTCCGCCTGCTAATAAGACGATATTAACTTTCTTATCTTTATTAGGATTTTTATAATAGCGGTATTGAAATTGTTTACCTAATATAGTGGCATTTTGCACAGGTGCGATTTGGTCAAATTGTATAAATTTTTCTTTTAAAGTCATAATTCTACCTCTTAAATAATTATATATTTCATGCCATTTTTGTCATTTTTGATGCTTAAACAAAATTGAATGATGCAAAGCATCATAAATTATTATTCAGTAAATATGAAAATTTATTCATATATTTATTGACAATATGAACGCTTATTCATATAATTTTAGCGAGGACAAAAAATGAGTAGTCAAATTGATGTTAAAGTCATTCAACAAATGAAAGACCTACTAAGTGTCGCTAGTGATGTGACAAGATTAAAAATCATGTTTTCTTTGCTAGATGATAATAAGTGCGAAAATGGATGTGGTTGTCATCATTGTCAAAATTGTGATGCTCATCCATGCATGATTGAAAAATGTGTCAGCGAAATAGTGGAAGACACAAATGCATCTCAATCATTAGTGAGTCACCAATTAAAAGTATTGAAAGACGCTGATTTAGTGTCTACTAGAAGAAAAGGAACAAAAATTTACTACTCATTAAAAGACAATCATGTTAAACAACTTTTAACGATTGTCGAAGAACATACAAAGGAGAAAGAAACTTATGGTCAAGAAAATTTATAATATTTCTGGATTTGATTGCCCAAACTGTGCTGCTAAAGCAGAAGCTCACTTAAATAAACAAGATGGGGTGAGTTTTGCACATTTAGATTTTTCTGCTAACAAGTTATATATGACTTTTGAAAACGAAGCATATAGCGTGGATGAATTAGCTAACAAGATAGCGGAAGTAGAAAGTGATCCACTTAATATTAGTGAATACACAGGTGAAGTAAAGCACAAAAAAGAAAAAATATTTACTAAGAAAATGCTTTGGACAACGATTAGAATTGCAATTTCCATTGCTTTAATTGTTGTTTGTATGACTGTTTTTCATTCAGCTAAATATGAATGGTTGCGTTTTGGTTTATATCTGGGAACATTCTTCTTCCTTAGTTATGATATTCTTTGGAAAATAGTTTTACATATTAAAAATAGAGAAAACATCTTAGACCACAATTTATTAATTGCCGTTGCTGCTGTTGGTGCATTTGCCCTTTCTGGTTTGCAAAATTATAAAGAAGGGGTTGTGGCTGAATTTCATGAAGCCGGTATGGAAGCTTTAATGATTGTTATCCTGTTTCAAATTGGTAACATTTTTGAAAATATTGCTTCTAACAAAAGTAAATCTGCGATTATGTCAGCGGTTGAACTCCGTGTTGACACTGCTAATTTATTAACTGATGAAGGCGTTAAAAAAGTTAAACCAGAAGAATTAAAATTAGAAGATACAATCATTGTAAGAACTGGTGAATTAATCCCTGTTGACGGGGTTGTTATCGGTGGGGAAGGATATGTTGACACTTCTTCTTTAACTGGTGAATATGTTCCTGTGAAAGCTGTTGAAAACACAAAAGTATTCTCTGGTTGTTTGTTAAAAAGTGGCACAATTACCGTAAAAGTTGAAAAAATCTATGCAGATTCCACAGTTTCTAAGATTTTAGAATTAATCGCAAAAGGCGGAGAAAAGAAATCTAAAGCGGATAAATTTATTGCCAAATTTTCAAAAATTTATACTCCTATTATTGTTTTACTAGCCATTGTTGTATTTGTTGCTTTTGGCCTTCTTCATACATTTGGAGTGAGTAACATTCCTGGATGGTTTGAAATAAATGGTGCGTTATACAAGGGTTTAATGGTTCTTGTTACTGGTTGTCCATGCGCAGTTGTTATTTCCGTACCTCTTGCCTATTTCTCTGGAGTTGGTTTAGCTAGTAAACATGGTATTGTCGTTAAAGGCGCGAGCTATCTAGATGAATTAGTGGATATGGGTAAATTAGTGACTGATAAAACAGGTACATTAACCCATGGTTCTTTCAAAGTTACAGTAGTTAAACCATATGGTATTGATGAAAAAACTTTGATGGATTATGTTTACGCTGCTGAATCATTATCTACTCACCCAATTGGTAAAGCTATTTGCCATGATGTGGATGTGAAAAAGATTGCTAGTGAACAAAAAGATTTTGCTGAAATTGCTGGTCTAGGTGTTGAAACACATTATAAAGGTAAATATATTATCGCCGGAAATGAAAAATTAATGGCTCATAACAACATTAAACATGAAATTGCTAGTGAAATTGGTTCTATTGTTTATGTGGCTGTTGATAATGAATATTGTGGTTATTTAGTTTTAGCGGACGAATTAAAAGAAGACGCTCAACCTATGGTGGATCTTCTTCATAGTGAAAAAGTGGAAATTATTCTTTTAACCGGTGACCATGAAGAAAACGCAAAAGATATTTGCAATAAATTAGGTATCGATAGATGGCATTCTGAATTACTTCCAGAAAATAAAACAGATTATCTCGTGGAAGAAATGAAGGGAACTAAAAAAGCTGTCGCATTCATTGGTGATGGTATTAACGATGCTCCTAGTATCATTCGTAGTGATATCGGTATCGCAATGGGCGGAATTGGCAGCGATGTTGCAGTTGAAAACGCGGATATCGTGATTATGAATGATGATCCTGCTAAAGTTTATGACGCGATGAAGATTGCTAAAATGGCAAGAAATACATCTATCTTCAATATTGTATTCGCTTTAACTGTCAAAGCTTTAATCTTTATTCTAATTATTTTATTGCCTGATTTTGCAATGATACTACCTATCATCGGTGACACCGGGTTAACCGTCTTATTAGTCCTTAATTCATTAATCTTGTTGTATCGCCCAGTAAAGCGTAAAAAGTTAAAGTAATACTTTGTATTAAGTAAATAACTCTACTACTTATTAAAGCTTCTCTACTAACCAATAAATTAACGGTGGAGAAAAATAAATAAGTAGTAGGTTTTTTATTTGCTCTTTTTAATTTTAAATATAGCCATGTGCATAAATGATGTTGAACTTCCAAAATACTCTTTAAAAGAAGAATTAATGAATGCGATTAGCCATGGCTTAGGGGCTATTTTTGGTATTATTGCGTTAATATTAATGCTTATTAAAGTAATTCCTTCAAAAGATGTATTTGATATTATTAGCGTCACTATTTATGGAATATCTTTAATTATTCTATTTACTATTTCTTGCCTATATCACTCATTAGCTAGAAATAAAGGCAAAAAAGTTTTAAGAATCATGGATCATAACATGATTTATATTCTTGTTAGTGGTACCTATACCCCATATACGCTTATTGCGATGAGAAATGAAAACATTTGGAATCTCGGCAAAGGCACAGTTGCGTATCTAATGCTTATTATTGTTTGGATATGCTGTATTATCGGTATTATCTTTAATTCTATAAATATTAAAAAGTATGCGCCTTTATCAATGACTTGTTATATTGTTTCTGGTTGGATTATTATTTTGGCTTTTTTCCCACTTTGGAATATTATTGGCCCTGCGGGAGTATTATTACTCCTAGGTGGCGGGGTAGCTTACACAATTGGTTCTGTTTTATACATTATTGGCAAAAAGAAAAAATATATGCATTCCGTATTTCATGTCTTTGTTCTTGTTGGTGCGATAATGATGTTTATATCAATTTATTGTTTCGTTTTATAAGCAAAATAAAAGACCTCACAGAGGTCTCTTATTATTTAAGAATAATTATTTAGCAAATCTTTCGGCAGTGCCAATAGCAACTTCAATCATTTTAGAGAGGCCGTACGCTCTTTGCTCGGCAGTGGCTTTTTGATCCTTCTTAATGAAATGGTCGGTGACAGTTAATAAGCATAAAGCTTTTTTGCCTAATCTAGCAGCATTGCTATACAAAGCATAAGACTCCATTTCAACACCCATTACGCCAAGTTTTGCCCAACCTTTCCAAGTGTCTGGGTCATCATCATAGAAGACATCAGCGGAGAGGATATTACCACCATGATATGGTAAACCTTTCTTTTTACATTCTTCATAAGCGGCAACTGCTAAATCAAAGTCTGCGCCTGCAGAGAATGTACCGTTAATGTGGTATTGACTACCCCAGTTACTATCTGTACTTGCAGTTGTGCAAATTAAGACATCAAATAAATCAATATTTTCTTGATATGAACCACATGTGCCTACGCGAATGATATAATCAACTCCATAAGCTGTAAATAATTCATAAGAATAAATGCCAATGGATGGTTGCCCCATTCCAGAAGCCATGACGGAAATTCTTTTTCCATTTTTTGTATAGCCTGTATAACCTAAGATATTACGGATGTTAGTTACTTCTTTTACATCGTGTAGGAATGTATCAGCAATCCATTTTGCACGAAGTGGGTCTCCAGGCATTAAAACAACATTCGCAAAATCACCAGGGTTTGCATTAATATGAGGTGTTCCCATAAGTTAGTTCTCCTTTAAAACATATTTATTGTATCGTATTTAATGTGCATTTCTCAATAGAGAAAGAAGATAACATCTCTTGATAAATGCCGCTTTAAATAGTTATCATTTAAATATGAAAGAATTTAAATTATCAATTACTCATATCAAAATATTAGAAACAATCGATATCCTAAATAAGAAATCTTATTATCCTCTTGCAGAAGGCGTTTATAAAATAATAGCGGGTGTTATCGATGAAGAAACGCTCCCTTTTATTAATGAAGCAACATTCGGGACATTAATTTCTTTTACCAGTAAAAAGACTTGCAGATATATATTAGCGTTACAAAGACATGGTTATATTAAAAAGATTTATGAACAAAAAAGCGATAACTTATATTTAGTATCTACAATGCTTGGTAGTGATGCAGTTAATGAATTTCATAAAAAGCATAAAAAACCGTTTGATAAAAAGAAAAAGCAGGTTAAACCAACAATTGTAAAAATGTAGATTAAATGTAGGCAAAATTAGTAAATGCCTTTTTTAACTTTATTGATAATATAGTTAAATTGATTTATCATTAATGCAGTCAAATAATTGACAAATTTAAAGAGTATCTTAGGAGTTAAATAATTATGGACTTTCCATGGAAGGGTAATATAGGAAGTTTTATTGCTTCATTAGTGATTATAGCCGCGATATACGGTCTTTTAGTTTTTGCGTTTTATAAAATTTGTCGCCGTAAAACTGCCTTCATTATTTTAGGTGTTTCCTTTGGACTTACTCTTCTTTGTTATTTATTAGGTTTAGGATATGTTGGCATGGTGGCAACAGTATTTGCTAGTGCGATGATTATTATTTGCTTATTTGCAAACCTTGGTGATTTAAGAAAATTCCTCGCCAATCCATTCCGCAAAGCAACTGCAAAACCAGCTAATTTTGGTGTAGAAAAGATATTTGATCGCAAAGCAATGTATAAAGTGATTAATGATGCAGTTCTTGCTTTAAGCAAAACTAGAACTGGGGCAATTATGACTTTTGAAAAAAATACTTCCTTAAAAGATATTATTCGTAATGGTGTTCCTGTCCATGCTCCTGTTAGTCAGGAATTATTACAAACAATCTTCTATGAAGGAACAAGATTACATGATGGTGCAGTTGTGATTCACGGAAATGAAATTGTAGCCGCTAGCGTGTTCTTTACTCCAACGACAAAACCATTCGCTGGAAAATATGGCTCACGTCATAGAGCGGCAATTGGTATTTCCGAAGTTTCTGATGCTGTTACAGTTGTAGTTAGTGAAGAAACTGGTCGTATTTCTATCGCTGTTAATGGCGAACTAGAACACATTGAACCAACAAATTTCTTAAGAGTCTTTGAAAACTATATGAAAGACGAAGACGCTGATTAATTGTAGTTTAATATTATTTAGCCTTATTAATGCTAATAAAGTGTAATCCATAATTAGCAAAAGAATCAGTTAGAACGGTGAGATTAATCTCACTGTTTTCTTTTTCAATTCTCATCATTATGGCTTTAAAAGTCATACCAGAATAGTGAAACTTTTTAACATCATCTATTTGATAAGTAATATCTAATTCATTTCCATTTTGAGCAGTGTATCTTCTAACAACTGGTTTAATTACGTATGAGCCTACTCTTTGATATATCAAAGGATTATGATAATGAATGCCTTTATCATGCAAACAATAAAATTGATGTGCTTTTTCTATGATGATTACTCTTCCTTTAGGAACACGGTGTAATCCTGCTAAAAAGAAGATTAATATACCAAGTACAATGGCAATAACTGTGGATAATATGAGAGCTTTGTCTAAATTACTTAAATAAATTTTCATCGTATATAAAGATTATTACAAATTTAATTTTATTAAAAGAGTATAATATAAGTATGGACAGTAAAGAACTATACGATTATATTTTAAAAATTCAGGCTATCGCGAAGATTGGCTTAACTTATTCAAAAGATCCATATGCTTTAACTAACTATCAAGAAATTAATGATTTATCGAAAAAGATGTTAGAAGATTTTATGGAAATTAAATTAGATCGACCAAATTATTTTGAAAAGAATATTTATCCAACACCAAATGTATCGGTGAGAACAGTTATTCTTAACGAAGATAAAACTAAAGTCTTAATGGTTAGAGAAGTAAAGGATGGAACTTATTCCCTTCCTGGTGGTTGGGCTGACTTATATGATTCACCGAGTCAAACCGCAAAAAATGAATGTATGCAAGAAGCGGGAGCGGAAATAGAAATCATTCGTTTAGTAGGTGTAATGGATAGGACTCCATTTAAAGATCCAACTTCTATACCAGATTATGTTATTGTCTTTTTAGCTAAAATTATTGGTAAACTACATGAACATGAATATGAAACTGATGAAGTAGGTTGGTTTGATATTCATAATTTGCCTCCTGTTTCAAGAAAAACAAACACTCAAGAACTTAAAAGAATGATTGATGCTTGTTTATCAGAAAAAACTATTTTTGACTAATAAAAATTAAAATGACCTTAATTTTAAGGTTATTTTTGCTATAATAATTTTTATGAAATTCTTTCTGGCTTTATATCTTACATTACCACAAACAATATTTTGTATTGTTACTCCGATTGTTGTAATCATTGGAATTGTTTTAGCAATTTATATCCCTGTAAGTCGTAAAGAACGTAAAACTAAGTATAAAGAATACACTTATAAGCAACTTTATAAAATTGCCATGAATCAGGATTATTATTTAATAAATAATTTCGTTTTTAGAAGTGATTCTGTGGTCTTTAAAATTGATCATCTTTTATTTGCTGATAAATTTATTTATGTGATTAATGATTGCTGCTTTACTGGAGATATCACTGGTAAGCAAGAAGATAGTTCAATCATTTTAGTGCCAAAAAATGGGCCTAAAGTATATGAAGATAATCCAATCGCTTTGAACAAGAAGACATTAAGCAAGTTATCTTTGATAACTGGTATTGATGCGGGCTTAATGATTGGTTTGGTAGTGGTGAATGATGACTGCCATATTGGAATAGAAAGTAAATCTAAACAATTCTACTTTATTCAAGCCAACCGTTTAAAAACACTTGTTAAGGCTATTGAAAATAGAAATGTGGGAAAGATTAACGCTGAACAATTAGCCAACGCCGTTAAAGCGGTTGCTAAACTAAATCGTCGTAAGAAAAATATATGAGCAAAAGTAAGTTAAAACTATTATCATGGAGTTTATTTAAAAAATTCCCTCTTGAGCAAATTATCCTTGGTCTAACCACTGGTCTTTTAATTGCGGCAATTTTAGCGATTGATTACGCTATTCCAGGAATCAATCTTGTTCTATTTCCATTAATTTGTTTGCCACTTATTTTTTCCATGACTATGTCGCATATTATGCTTCATACCGCTGACGTGCCTATCACTGTGAGAAATAGCTGGACGAATTGGAAATTATATTTTCATCCATTATTTTCTTCTTCATTTAGATTTTGGCTTTCTTTATGCAAGGCTTTATTAGTCTTTTTTGTACTGTATTTTACTTCTACTAGCATCGCTAGTTATATCCTTCCATATACCAATCCAATTGCAATTGCAAACTTACAAGAATTAATGGAAATAATGCAAACATCTAGTGATATTACAATTGACACAATTACTTCTTATTTATATTTAAATAACAATGAACTATTTTTAATCTTCATTTACATGACTTTCCCATGTATTTTATTAGCATTAGTGGTCTTTACCTATTTTATTTCTCGTGAATCATTATGCATTCATTTTAGAAGCAAAATGCCAAAAGTAGCCATTAATCGCTTCATACAGATGACTTTTACAATTACTATTAGAAGAAATCGTATGGCAATATTTAAAGACTATATGTCCTTAAATTGGCCTTTATTTATTTTATTAGTTGTAGGCTTTGCTGGTGGTTCTATTGGCGGCTACTTTATTGAAGCAAGTTTCTTTACTATGTTCACTAGTGGGTTAGTCGGGGCAATTGTGTTAATGTCTTTCTTTCTACCGTTTTATATTTGTAATATGCGTGCGATTTATTTGACACACGAAAATGAATTTGCGGAAAGCAGCCATATTGCAACTGAACAATTAATTAAACAAATGCAAGATCGTATTGATTTAACTAGTGTGGAACAAGAAAAATTAAAGGACGCATTAGAAGATGATGGCAATCCATTAGAGGATCATAATGATGACCAAGGTAATAAAAAAGACCCAACCGGGTCTTAATCATCGTTCTGGAGCAAGTGACGGGAATCGAACCCGCATAACTACCTTGGCAAGGTAGTGTTCTACCACTGAACTACACCTGCATTTGCTCAATGCTCAATTATTATAGCAAAATAAAATCAAGTTGCAATATAATTTGTAATCGAAATAAAAAAAGAATTTTTAAGGAGTAATAAAATGATCACAGACAAAGAATTAGCGAATCTTATATTCCCAGATGTTACTGGCACGATTGAAGATTTAGAAAAAAGATTCCCAGAAAGAAATTTAAAAGAAGGAGCAGAAGTTACTAGATTTGCTCCTAGCCCAACGGGTTTTTTACATACAGGTTCCTTATTTACTTCATTAATTTGTCGTAAAGTAGCGACACAAAGTGGCGGTATTTTCTATGTCCGATTAGAAGATACAGACACAAAACGTGGTATTGAAGGTAGTGGTGAACAATTACTTTCTCAATTAAAAGTATTTAATATTGTACCTGATGAAGGCTATATGGGTGACCATGATGAAGGTGAATATGGTCCATACATTCAATCCAAAAGAGCGGACATTTACCGCATTGCGATTAAACATTTAATTGAAATAGGCCGTGCTTATCCATGCTTCTGCTCACAAGCGGAATTAGATGATATTCGTAAAAAACAAGAAGCTAATAAGATTATTCCTGGATATTACGGAATTTATGCAAAATACCGTTTCTTAAATAATGATGAACGCGCAGAACGTATTAAAGAAGGACAACCATATGTTATCCGCTTTAAATCCACTGGTAATCATATTCGCAAAATAAAAGTACATGATGAAATTCATGGTGATTTTGAAATTGCTCAAAATGACCAAGACATTGTTATTTATAAGTCCGATGGACTTCCAACATATCACTTTGCCCACGCTGTTGATGACCATTTTATGAGAACTACAACCGTCATTCGTGGTGAAGAATGGATTTCTTCTTTACCAATCCATTTAGAATTGTTTGAAGCATTAGGCTGGAAAGCTCCTAGATACGCACACTTACCAGTCATCATGAAATTAGATGAACAAGGTCATAAGCGTAAACTTTCTAAACGTTTAGATAGTGAAGCAGCTGTCTCTTTCTTCTTACAAGATGGTTATCCTGCTGAAGCATTAATTATGTATTTAATGACTATTGCCAATTCTAATTTTGAAGAATGGATTTTTGCTCATAAGTTTGAACATATGGAAGAATTTACTTTCTCCTTTGATAAGATGTCATTAGAAGGTGCTTTATTTGATTTAGGCAAAGTTAATTTCTTTGCAAAAGAAATCCTTGCCAAAAAGAATAAACAAGAAATCTACGCTATGGCGAAGGCCTATGCAGATACCTATAATCCTGAATTAAAAGAATTAATTGACCGTGATCCAAACTATTTCATGGAGATTATGAATATCGAAAGAGAAAAAGAAAATCCAAGAAAAGATTATGAAAAGTTTGGTAATTTACCAGAATTAATTGGCTTCTTTTATGAAGATAGATATCAAAAGGCTTTAGCTAATCCATTACCATTTAATGTGAAATTCACTAATGATGTAATTATTGATGTTTTAAATCACCTTAGAGATGGATTATCTTTAGAACTTGATGAACAGGGTTGGTTCGCAAATATGAAGGAAATTGGTATTTCTTTAGGCTTTGCGGGCAATAACAAGGAGTTTAAAGCTAATCCAGATAACTTCAAGGGTACGATTGGTGATGTAGCGGAAATACTTCGTATTACCTTAACTGGTAAAAAGAATTCACCTAATTTATATTACGTGATGAAAGTATTACAAAAGGGTGAATGCGATAAACGTATTAATCAAGTTATTTCTCTATTAAATAAATAAAGCAAGGTGTATAATACACCTACTTGGCCCTATGGAGAAGTGGCTTAACTCATCGCCCTCTCAAGGCGACATTCACGGGTCCGAATCCCGTTAGGGTCACCAATAGCAAAAATAGGATTGACATCTAGTGTCAGTCCTTTTATTTTGTTTGATAAGTTGTCTATAATTTGTGGACAACTGAAACTATATTTATTATCATAAAATTATGATAAAACACTCGATTAGATATTTTAATAATAAACCAGTCCGTGCTGTTTGGGATAATGACAATTCTTTATGGTGGTACTCCGCGGTTGATTTTATTTCAATCTTAGTGAATCCTAATTCACCAAGAAGGTATTGGAATAATGTTAAAGTTAGAAATCCTGAGTTGTCTCCATTTTGTGGACAACTGAAATTATATGCTGATGATGGAAAGAAATATATTTCTGATGTTATTAATGAAGAAGGCGTTAGATTACTTCTCACAATTATTCCTTCGAAGTATAAAAAGGCTATTCAAAATTGGATAAAAGGACAATTAGAATCAATCGATGAACAAAGTAAGAAGAAAGCATATGACCTTTATAAGACTGAATTAATTGAAAATGATGAAATCGGTAAGACTGTTGCTTTGCAAAAGATTCATGCCTATTTGTTCGAGGGATTGTATCCTTTTGCCGGAAAAATAAGAACAAAAACTATTTCTAAAGGCGGATTTACATTTGCTAATGGTGATATTTTGCCACAGGTGTTGAAAGATATTGATAAGATGTCTGATGATACATTTGAAGAAATAGTGAATAAGTATATTGAAATGAATATCGCTCATCCATTTATGGAAGGAAATGGAAGATCAACTAGAATTTGGTTAGATTTATTGCTCATTAACAAACTTTCAAAATGCGTTGATTGGTCAAAAATAGAAAAGAATGATTATATGGACGCTATGAGAGCGAGCCCGACTGATCCAAAACCAATCCATGAACTACTAAGCAAATCTTTAACAAGCGATATTAATAATAGAGAATTATTTCTTAAAGGAATTGACTGTTCTTATTGCTATGAGGAGGAAGAATAATTTGAACAAGAAGATTTATCAAATTTATCTAAATCCTCAGTTTAAATCAATTTTATAAAAATTAAGCTAATTTTTTAGTGGCTATCAAGGATTAAGACATGGGTATATTAATGACATTAATTGGTATTTGTTCACTTATAATAAGTGCTACATTAGGAATCTTTTATGCTTATTTTGAAGTCGATATTTTACTGACATTAGCAATTGTCTTTGGTGTGATTGCCTATCATTTTATCATGCGTTTATTAGTAGGGCTTATTTATAGTAAAACCATGAAAAACCACGTTGATTATAACAAGTGGTGGTTTAAAGTTAATAAACACGAAATGTCCTTTTATGAAAAATTAAAGGTAAAAAAATGGAAAGGTAATGTTCCTACATATGATAAAACTTCATTTGATTTAAAGTCTCATAGTCTAGAAGAAATTGCGAGCACAATGTGTCAATCTGAATTAGTGCATGAAACGATCATTATTTTAAGTTTTTTACCTATCATATGTGGTATATGGTTTCATGCCTGGTGGGCGTTTATTGTTACTTCTGTCTTATCCGCTTTATTCGATTACATATTTGTGATTGTCCAAAGATACAATCGTCAAAGAGTGATTCATCTATTACAAATAAAACAGCGAATAGTTGATAAACAAAAATAAGTCATCATTTTTAAAAAAACGTATGAATTAATTTTTAGTTTGTGCTATAAATTTTTAGTCAACGTGCATCATATTTGTGTAAGTCCAGTTGAATGGATTTATTTTTTTATTGTTTTTGAGGTGAATATGATGAATACGAAACAAAATGTAATGGCCACTAAGCCAATCAAAAAATTAATATGGTCTATAGGAATACCAATGATTATTTCTATGGTTCTTCAAGCCTTATATAATGTGGTTGATAGTGTTTTTGTGGCGAACATAAGTGAAACTGGGGCAATTGCAAATGAGGCTCTCACTTACGCTTTTCCTATTCAAATATTAATGATTGCTATAGGAGTAGGAACAGGTGTAGGGATAAACACTTTATTATCTAAAAACTTAGGTGAAAATAATAAAGAAATGGTTAATAAAACAACCGGTAATGGCATATTTCTTGCAATCGTCATCTTTATTTTATTCTTTTTCTTTGGTTTATTTGGGACATCTTGGTTTATTTCTTTGTTTACCCATGATGAAGAAATTATAAAAATGGGGTCAAATTATTTAAAAATTTGTTGTGTATTTTCTTTTGGCTCAATCGGTTTTACTGTTTATGAAAGATTTTTACAAGCCACGGGCAAATCTTTATACTCCACAATTGCCCAAATTGCCGGAGCGGTAATTAATATTGTTTTTGACTATGTATTTATTTTCCCAATGAATATGGGCGTAGAAGGGGCCGCATGGGCGACTGTTTTTGGGCAATTTGTATCCTTATTTATTGCCATGCTTTTCCATTATTTAAAAAATAAAGAAATTAATCATCATATTAAATTTATAAAACCTGAATTTAGTATTATCAAAGGTATTTATTCCATAGGAATATCCGCTGCTATTATGCAAGGATTACTATCTATTATGATGGCTGGAATGAATACGATATTAGGT
>CAVEYA010000046.1:0-5523 GCA_963619935.1 bacterium
GTTCAAGAAGATGCTTTTAACTATTTAAAAAACAATGATATCGATGATTTATATGATTATGTCTATGCAGATATTTGGCATAACGCGGAAGATGGATTGCCGTTATTTATTCGTTTTTATGACTTATTAAAAGATAAAAAAGTAAAAGTGGAATACTGGCTAATTGAATCTATTATTGCCATGCTAAGTCGTTGCTTATTAACTGTGATTGAAGAATCTTTATCTGGAATGAATGATTCTAACTATCAAAAAAGTAAGAATGAATTTGATAAAATTATTAATCATTTATACTTCAAAACTAAACATTTAACTATTCACTCATATCAAGATTTATTAAATATATTATCGAAAGATAATTTACTTAAACTGATTTAATAAGGTAACTATATATAAAAATTATTATCTCTTCTATCACTATCTTTGAAAAAAGTGATTGTAAACATTTTTTATAATTGTGAGTAATTCTTTAACCTAAGAAGATACTGACCCAAATAATGTGAGTTGCTGATATATCTACACTAAGTTAAGGCTATTGAAAAATAAGTAAAATTCTAAATTTAATAACTATTTCTTGCTTTTAGTAAGAAAAGTATAGTTTTATTAAATTATAGGAGGAACATTTTTATGGAATTAAAAGGTTCAAAAACAGAAAAAAACTTACAAATTGCTTTTGCCGGAGAAAGCCAAGCTAGGAATAAGTATACTTATTTCGCTAGCAAAGCCAAAAAAGAAGGCTACGAACAAATTGCTGCTTTATTCCTCGAGACAGCGGACAATGAAAAAGAACACGCAAAGATGTGGTTCAAATATTTAGAAGGCGGCGAAATTAAAAGCACAGTTGAAAATTTAAAAGCCGCTGCGGAAGGCGAAAATTATGAATGGACAGAGATGTACAAGGAAATGGCCAAAGTCGCTCGCGAAGAAGGATTTAATGAAATTGCAGCAAAATTTGAATTAGTTGCTAAGATTGAAGCTGAACATGAAAAACGTTATTTGCGTTTATTAGATAAAGTTAAAGGCAACAAAGTTTATATAGCAGAAGATGTAGTGGTGTGGAAATGCCGCAATTGTGGTCACATTCATATTGGCAAAACTGCTCCAGCGGTTTGCCCAGCTTGTAATCACCCACAAAGTTATTTTGAACTTTCTGTCGTGAATTATTAAAAATAATTAAATAACTTAAGACCTCAGTTTTGGGGTCTTTTTCTTTTAAAAAATTATTTATTGCATTTTTATTTTTTATTAGTAATAATATATAAGCGCTTAGACCTGGACCATTGGTGTAGCGGTTAACATGTCTCCCTGTCACGGAGAAGATCACGGGTTCGATTCCCGTATGGTCCGCCAAGCGTTTATTTATTTAAAGTTTGGTCTGGTAGCTCAGGCAGTAGAGCAGGAGACTGAAAATCTCCGTGTCGGGAGTGCAAATCTCTCCTAGACCACCACATTACTCATAACAGCGATTATCGCTGTTTTTTTATTTTACTATGTAAAGTATTCATTTTTTCTTTCTTTAAATATGGTATGATAACTACGTATGATTGATTACGAACTAATTATTAATTCGTTTGATATAACCGCTGCCGGAGTCATTATTATGATGATGGCGATGTCTTGGTACTATATAGGTGCTTTATTTTTATCACAAAGAAAAATTAAAGAAGTGCCACATAGCGATAAAAAAAGCAAATTTGCGGTTTTGGTGCCTGCCCGTAATGAAGGAAAAATCATTATTAATATTATTAATTCATTGCATAACCAAACTTATGATCCAAACTATTTTGATATTTGGTTTATCTTAGAAAGCAAAGAAGATATTGCTTATGATATCGCTTTAAAAAACGGCTGTCATGTTTTTATTCGTGATGAATTAACCGCTGATAGACGCACGAAAGGCTTTGCCTTACAAGAATGCATTCGCTATTTTAAGAAAGAAAACATGAAATACGATGCCTATATGATTTTTGACGCTGACAACGTAATGGATTCTAACTATTTAGAAGCCATGAACGATTTAAGACAAAGTGGTGTTGAAGTTGGTGTTGGATATCGTAATTTCACCAATGCAAATGTAAATTGGAGAACTAGTTGTAGTGCGTGCCTTTTTACTTATATCAATTCTTTTACCTCTAAAAGTAGAACGCTTTTATTTAAAAAGGCAGTTATTTCTGGTACTGGCTATTATATTAACGCTGATATCGTAGATGAAGCGGGTGGTTGGATATTTACTGGCATGACCGAAGATACGGAATTAACTTCTTATTGTTACTATCACGATATTAATATGCGTTATTATCCATTAGTGAACTATTATGATGAGCAAGCTACTGATTTTAAAACAATGCACAATCAACATATCCGTTGGATATGGGGATTCTTCACTAAACGTAGTAGATTAAAACATGGTGTTAAACACCAAACGTTAAAACCAGCTTTATATAGAGCAGCAAGAATGGAATATGCTTTAGGATTATTCCCTTTTGCCTGCTTTGCCATTATTAACTTTTTAATTTTAGTGGCCTCCTTAGTCTTAGGATTTACTTCCTTTTATTTTGATAAATCCTACACAGGAACCTTATTTATTCATGCTTTATTTCAATTTTTGATTTTATATAGTGTGTTTATGGTGGTGGCGATTGCGGTTATCGCTCACGACAATAACAAATTACATTTAAAATCTTTTAGTATTATTTGGTGTGTATTAATGTATGCCTTCTTTTTTGCTGATCTTCTTTTTGCTTTTATTGATGGTTTAATTCACAAAAAGAAGAGAACAACTTGGAAACCAATTAAACATAGTGGGAAAATTAAAGATAAAAGAGCTAAATCGGTGAGTAAAGATGCCTAAACAAGATTGGAAAAAGACACGCACAATTTATTGGTCCAATGAATTAGAAGATGATTTCAATCAAACTATCTCTTCTAGACCAGAAGTGCCGAAAGACTACCATTATGGTAGTAGATGTAAATTTTTAAGTTGGATTTTATATTATTTAATCGCTAAACCAATATTAGGCTTATATTGTTTTTTTCACGGCATTAAAGTTGTGGGAAGAAAGAATTTAAAAAGATTAAAGGGTGAAGGCGCATTTATTTACGCAAATCATGTTGCCTTAAGTGACGCCATTAAATATCAAGCCTATGTTGTGCCTTCTAAAAGAGTAAATATTATCGGTTATAGTGACACATTATCTTTAAAAATAGTGGGCAAATTAGTGAGAGGATTAGGATATATTCCAATTCCACATGATTTACACAATATGAAAAAAATGGAAGATTACATCAAACAGTGCATTAAGAAAAAGCAATATATATTAATCTTTCCAGAAGCTCATATTTGGCCTTATTACACGAAAATTAGAAATTTTAAAAGTGTGTCATTCCATTATCCTGCAAGTATGCAGGCCCCAATTATTCCAATGGTGACTGTATGGAGAGGAAATGGTAAACGCAAACCAAAGCAAACAATTGTGATTGGTAAACCAATTAAACCATTTAAAGGCGAATCATTAAAAGTAAATAAGGAATATCTTCATGAGCAATGCTTATTAGCAATGAAAGCTATATCAGAAAAATATTCTCAACCAGAATATATTAAGTACATTAAACAAGAAAAAGATTAGTCGATTTTGACTAATTTTTTTATTAAATCTTCAAAAAAACTGATTATTAAAATAAAGACGATTGCAATTAAAGAATACGCAAAAATAGGAACCATGTTACTTGGATCATTTTTCTGCGCTGCTAAAATAGCTGATCCTAGACCATTTCTTGTGTCTCCGGTAATAATCTCCGCCATTATTTCAATTTTAAAGGAGAGAGCAAAAGAAGAGGCAATACCGACCAATAGGTATGGAATTGATAGTGGTAATTTGATTCTTAAAATATTAGTGAAGTGATTTCCGCTATCTAAGCGCATGGCATCGATAATTTCTTGTGGGACATTACTGATTCCTGCAACTATCGCATCATATAAAATTGGGAATGATATTAATATCACTATATAAATAGGCGCGTATCTCGCTCCTGAAATAATTAAGAATAAAAATACTAATGCAGCGGTTGGAATACTTTTTAACGCTACAATACATGGTCTTAATATGTGCCTTATAACTGGAAAATTACCAGCTAAAGTGCCAATGATTAAAGCGCCTATTAAGGCAATGATAAAACCAATAATCATCCTTAGCATTGTCCAGCCAATGCAAGAATAAATATATTTATGACTTAATATTTCACCTGTTTTAACAATTGTGCTCCAAGGATCCGGAAACACCATTGTGGTGTCTCCTACAATCATGGAAATTGTTAACCATATTCCTAAAAATAGGAGACAACCTAATATTGTTAAAACGTATTTATTAGTAATAAATTTTTTCATCAGTAGTGTTTAATGAAAATAAGTTAATAAAAGCATCAATTGCGTCTTTATTATCTTTGGCCTTCTTATAACCTAATCCTAAAGAATTATTATCTTTGATAACTTCTACTGCGATAGATGGGCTAACACCAAATAATGCAGTTAATTCATCTGCACTGTAATCTTTTAAAGATTCAGTAATCACATCAGGATTTTTTACTGCTTCATCGATATTGCTATTTAATTCTTTTAAGAAAGTATCGCTGATTTTCTTTTCCACAGTATTTTTAATAAAGACAGAGGCTTGAATTAAAGATTTGCCATTTGATTTAGTTTGGTATGCTTCTTGAATATCAATGAATTTGCTCGCTTTAGTGTTTTTATTTAAAGCATTATATAAAACTGGTTGTGCGACAAAGACATAATCCACTGTACTTGTTGTAACAGCGTTTTTACCACTGATTAAGCATTTAGCAGCATCTTGTACATTTGTGACATATTCAATTGCGGAATCATATGTATTTCCATATAAATAGTGGAAGATATAATCAGGAGTTTGATTTTGTCCAAATAACACAATTTTATCATCCACATCCATAGTGTCATCAGTATCATTACCTGTTGACGCGATAAAGAAATTACCAAAGGTAATAGTAGCCGCTAACTTATAAGGTGCGCCATTGTTAATAGCTTTGATGCCAGATACTGTGTCAATGACTACAACATCTTTATCCGATGCATTTGATAACATAGCGACAATATTGCTTGGAGTGCTATTGGTTTCAAAGTTAGTGTTACCAGCTTCTTTATAAAAGGCAAATGCTGGTGCCCCAGTTGGACAAACTATTTTTAAATTGTCTGTACTGACTGTTTTGTTACATCCTACTAATAGAAGTGTAGGAATTAATAATAAATATTTAGATTTCATTTTTTATTTACCTCGCTTGAGTATTATAAATATAATGTGTAAAATTACTGTGTGATTTGAATCACGGTTATGAACATTATTAATTTTTTAACTAAAGAACAAAGCAAGCTTTTAAAAAGGGTCAGTTTAAAAAAAGAACAAATTATTTTTTATGAAAATGATTTATGCGAATATGTTGGCGTTCTTTTAAAAGGAAACATTGTTATTTCATCTTATTCAATAAGCGGTAAAGAAA
>CAVEYA010000047.1:0-7791 GCA_963619935.1 bacterium
GTTCATGGTCATCCCATCCTTTAATTTCGATAAAAAACATCTTCTTCATAGCTAAATATATAGAAAACAAAGCAAATAGAAGAATCGCTCCTACACCTATTGGGTAAAATAATTGCTGAATCAAAGATTCATAAAACTGGGCAAGTACAAACCTTAAAAAAGACATAATGCCAAGTGTTAGTAACCAAAGAATGACAAATTCCACGATTCTTTTTTTATTAATCATGATTGATTTATTGATATATTCTTCAATCACTCTTGTTTCATTAATTAAATAATGTGACATATTTAAAATATCGCCACCTTGTTCACTCCAAATATTGATTAAATCAATGAACAAACTATAAACATGGAAGCGGAAATATTTACCGATATGTTCTAATTTTTCTTTAATATCAAATGAATTAATATTGCCTTGTTTTTCATTGAAATCATCAGGCATCGCACTTATCGCGGATTCATAAGCGCCAGAAAGATTTTCTTTAATCGAAAGAGAAACAATAAAAGTATTAATAAAGTGATAGCATTCCTTAAATCTTTTTACCTTAATATCAAATTTATTTACAATTGGCTTACCAATAAATAAGAAATATAAAATAGAAATCACTAACACCACGATTGTGACGATTAAATTATTACTAGCTAACAAGCCAACAATACCTAATATTATGGATATAGCAAAAGAAATAATTAAGTAAGTGTTCATTTTCTATCCTCCACAAATGTTTTAGTAAAAATCTGATTATTCTGATAAGAAAGTTTCTTTAATAATTCTTTGGAAATAGGGAAATATTCTCTTTTTTGCCCATTAGAAAGATAAATTACATTTTTGTGCCCTTTCTCATCTATTTCTGAAACTTCTTCAATATAACGATGGACTAATCCATAATTATCCATTTCTCTTTTTAAATAGACGTAAATGCGAAAATGATAATGAATATCAAACATTAATGAATCAAAATCCATCTTTTCTTCCGCCATCATCACCATACGGGCTATTCGATGCGGCATACTATCAATGTCTAAAGCGTGAATTGTAGTAATAATTGGATGTCCCGTCATCGCGGAATTCAAAACTTCTAACATTTCCTTACCACGAGATTCCGCTACAATTAACCAATCTGGATTACTTCTTAAAGCATTTTTCACTAAGAGTTGAATAGATGAAGATTGATTCTTTTCATCAACTTGCCAAGTATTTAAATCCAATTTATTTTGATTAATTAAATTATCTAGTTCTAAGACATTATCTATGATAATTAAACGAGAATATGTCTTAATTTGAGAGATTAAATATTTTTGAAATTCTGTTTTGCCACTTCCGGTAAGTCCGCCAATAACAATGGATAAATTAGAATCTAAAAGGACATTAAATAAGGCGATTAATTCTTTAGTTAACATCTCTGAATCATTTGTAATAATTGGCTTTTTACTCGCTAAACGAATACTAAAAGTTAAGCATTGATCATTATTCTTTCTTGCAATTGATTGATGGACTGCATTAATGCGATATCGTCCCACAGATAAATCTAAGATAGGCGTTTGATAAGAAAACTGTTTTTCACATAAATTAGCGATTTGCCTTAAAAAATCTTTAATATCGTTTGAATCAACTACAATATTAGATAGCATTCTTCCTTTTAAATTATCTAAATAATAAATAGACTGCCCATTAAAAGAGATATCAGTTACATTAGGATTAAGTAACAAAGTGGATAAAAAGGAAGATTCCAAAAAATCAATTGTCTTATTCACATCCATTATTTATTACTCCTGATGTAATAGTTAAAGCTTTTTTGATAATCATAAATTGTTAAGACTTTACAAGTGACAGTAATTTCCACGGCGTCGCAATAATCACTTGTGCATAAGGATTTATCACTTTGATTATAGTAATAGAATTTACAGTCAAAATGATTAGTAAATTTTTTTAATGCATTTTCTAAATAATAGGTTATTTTATTTTCTAAATCATCTTTATCAAAATAGATGATCGGGGAATCGACTTCTTGCACGAGAGGAATAGAAGATTCAAAGGCAGAAATTGGCATGTTATATACTGTGCGGTTAATCCCGTTTAAACAATACGTCACACTAAAAAAATGGAATGATAAAATCGCGATAGTTAAACAAGTTAAAATATTACCCATGACTTTCTTCTCCTACCACACAGTAATCACTAGTAGAGCAATCTCCAATTAAACTATGATCAGTCATATATCTAACTGGTATTTCAAAACTTGTTTGATTATAACCAAAGTTATTCACTATAATCGTAAATTCTTGATCTAATAAATCATTCTTTTTATTGATAGGAAGATATAAATATTTGGTTAATTTATATCCCACCTTTGCAGTCTTAGACATTTCTAAAGTTGCAGGATTTACATACATTTTGTCTCTAAAATCAAAATTAATATTTAGTAAATTCCTGCTGACTTTAAGCGGTAATTGAAAATAAGACAACCCATTAGAATCAATATTATCTAAGTAAGGAAACACAACATTATAATCAATAAATTTTAAATAAATGCTACTATAAACAATGTCCGAATAAGAACAAGTATAGATAAAAGAAATCGAACTTAAATCTAAGCGAAAATAAGAATCTATATTAAAGAAATCAAGCGTGTTACTAAAAAGAAATGTTTCACTATCTTTATTAACAATAGAACCAACTTTCATGATTGTTCCTGTTAAGCAATAACTACTGGTTTTATAATCATCTATTTTGATTGTTTGAGAGTTCTTTGGCACAAGCGTAAATTCAAATTTATAAAGTGATTCGCCACTACTATCTAAAATCATAAAACGGCAATACATTCCATCATCATCTAAATACTCTTTTGTAGGTAAATAAAAAGTTACTGAATATCCATTTGCTTTTGTTACATCATGTTTCTTTTTTGACTGAGCGTTTCTTAAATCTGTTTTAGTAGGGCCAAAGCAAAAACTTTCTGATACATTTTCGGTGGTAATTGTGGGAATGATTTCTCCTGTCAAATTGACATTGCGACAGTTTTTTTCAAACGGGCCAACCGTTGGAAAATCTAACATAAATTTGTCAAACTTATTAAAAGGAGTTATGCCAGTAAAGGCAAAAAGAGATAAATGGCAAAGTAATATGGAAACAATTTTCTTTTTCATCATCGTCCTCATTTAACTTTGTTATGCAATTGAGAAAAGTTTTTCAAAAATAAATTTAAATAAATGATTAAAACCCACTACTTTTTATGTATATTTTGCAATATTTTTATCTTTATTCATCTAAGATGAAATTAAAATAGTTAGCAATAACTAACTTTTTTTATTGACTAATGCGTGCGATATCTCTAATATATTTGTGTTAGTAAAGACTAACTTGACGTAAAGGAGGAATAAATATGCCACTAACACTCGCACCAACTAATACAGAATTAAAAGTTGTCAAAGTTTTTCTAGATGATCGTCAAAAGAAACATTTAGAAAGTTTAGGTATTCTTGTGAATTCCAAAATCACTGTTATCTCATCGGTTAACGGGGGAGTTGTGATTGTTGTCAAGGAAGGTCGTCTTGCTTTAGATAGTAAAATCGCTAGCAAGATTCTAGTTGCGTAGAAAGGTAGGATTTATGCTTAAAAGACTAGATGAATTCAAAATTGGCGAGACTGGCCAAATTACAAAAGTCGAAGGTGAAGGACGCCTTCGCAGAAGACTATTTGACATGGGTGTTACTCCTGGTGCCAAAGTCTATCTACGAAAAGTTGCCCCTCTCGGTGATCCATTAGAAGTCACTATTAGAGGTTATGAGCTAACCCTTCGTAAAAGCGAAGCTAAGTTAGTTATTCTAGAAATGGAGGAAAGTAAATAATTATGAAAAGATTTGCTTTAGCAGGTAACCCAAACTGCGGTAAAACAACATTGTTTAACTCTCTCACAGGTTCTACTGCCCACGTTGGTAACTGGCCAGGTGTTACAGTAGAAAAGAAGGATGGTACATATAAGAAATTAGAAGAACCTATTTCAATTATTGACCTTCCTGGTATTTATTCTTTATCACCATATACTAACGAGGAAATTATTACTCGTAATTATATCCTTGATGAAAAACCAGATTGCGTTATCAACATTGTTGACGCAACAAACCTAGAACGTAACTTATATTTAACAACACAATTATTAGAAATTGATGTTCCAGTCATTGTGGCCTTAAATATGATTGACGTTTTAGATAAAAATGGTGACACTCTTGATGAAGTAGCATTAGAAAAGAAACTCGGTGTGCCAGTGGTTAAAGTATCTGCATTAAAAGAAGATAATTTAGATAATTTAATGAAACGCGCATACGAGACTGCAAAAACTCCAAGAGTGGGTTCCACTATTATTCAAAACAAAGACTTACTTCATTTAATTAATGACGTCTCAATTGCTTTTAAAGGTAAAAAAGTTGATAATCCTTTATTCCACGCAGTGAAACTTGTCGAACAAGATGAAGTAGAAGTTAAAAATCATCAAGATTTGTTAGAAATGGTTACCGAATTTAAAGGTACATTTAAAGATGACACCTTTGGTGATGATTTCGAAGCTATTATCGCTGATAATCGTTATAACTACATTTCTGACAACTTCTCTGAAGTATTAGTTAAACACGAATCTTCAGTTAATGAAGAAGATGTTGAAACTAAAAAAGTCAAAATGAATAAATCAGATAAGATTGATAAAGTCTTAACACACCGTGTTTGGGGCTTAATTATCTTCGCTGTGATTTTATTCTTAGTATTCCATTTAACATTCTCTGAAAATTTATTCTTCTTAGGTGGCATATTTGAAGCATGTGGAGTTGAACCTTCCTTTGCTGGTACTCCTTATGAAGGATTAATTTGGACTGATGCTGGAATTAACTCTCCTGGCGTTATCCTTGCTAATTTATTCAATAGTACATTTGATTTAATTATGGATAGCGTGAAAAACGCGATGGCAAGTGGCTTAGGTGAAGGCCATTGGCTAGTTGGTTTCGTTGGTGATGGTGTCTTAGCAGGCTTATTTGCTATCTTAGGCTTCTTACCTCCAATTCTCGTTTTATTCCTCTTCTTTGCTATTATGGAAGATACAGGCTATATGGCCCGTGTTGCCTTCATTTTAGATAGAATGTTCCGTAAATTCGGTTTATCAGGACGTGCCTTTATCCCAATGATTATGGGCTTTGGCTGTTCTGTTCCTGCTATGATTAACACCAGAACATTAGCAGATGATAAAGAAAGAACCGCCACAATCCGTGTAATTCCTTTCTTCTCATGTGGTGCTAAACTTCCTATCTTAACTGCTATTTCTGGTGGTATCTGTATGGCATTTGGCTTCAATAGTGTTGATGTCATTACATATTCTATGTATGTCGTCGGTATTGTTGCCGCTATTGTCTGTGTTCTCTTAATGAGAAATACCACATTAAAAGGTGATGCTGCTCCATTCATTATGGAACTCCCAGCTTATCACTGGCCACAATTCAAAGCATTAATGATCCACCTTTGGGATAAAACTAAACACTTCGTTAAAAAAGCGTTTACAATCATTCTTGCTTCCACAATTGTAATTTGGTTCTTGTCTAACTTTAGTTGGAATTGGCAATACTTAGATGGAGATATGACAAATTCTATCCTCACAAGCCTTGGCCAATTAGTCCAACCAATCTTTACTCCACTTGGCTTTGGTAGCCAACTCTCTGCCTTTGGTTTTGTCTTCGCAATTGCTGCGATTACAGGCTTAATCGCAAAAGAAAATGTTATCGCCACATTCTTCACATTAGCTGCAATTATCGTTGCTGCTGTCAATAACGGTTCTTACGTTAACGCAACTCCAGCTTTCCAAGAAGCTTTAGCGGAAATTGAAGCTTTAGCCGAAGCTAGTGAAGACGGTGTAAGCGAAGCGATGCTTATGATTCAAGCAACAGGAATTACATGGCAAGGTTGTATTTCCTTTATCGCATTCAATATGTTAACAATTCCTTGCTTTGCCGCATGTGCAACTGCTAAAGCAGAATTACCAAAGGGTCAATTCAAATGGACCTTACTCTTCTGGTTAGCAGCCTCTTATATCTCTAGTGCATGTATTTATGCAATCTTAAACCTCTTCCCAAGAACTGGTGGTTATGGTCAATACCAACTCGCTTGGGCAATTCCAGTCTCTATTGTTATCGTTTTAGCCGCAGTAACAACAGTCTTTGGTATTATTCATTACAATAAATACATCCGTCCTAGAAAAGAAGTTAGAGCTTAGTTATGTTTCAAAATCCTGATACTCTTTGGTTAGAAATATTAGTTATCGCTTTGGTGATTATATTCTTCGCTAGTTTAATTGGCGTGCATGCCTATAAAAAAGCGCATCATATCCCAACTGGTGACTGTGCCAACTGTGCAGGAAAAGCCCGTGCAATGTATAAGGCTTATCAAAAGAAATATCACAAGCAATAATCAGCAAAAAGGGGGCCTTATGGCCCTCTTTTATTAAGGAGTATATATGAAAGAAAGTTATATTTATATCGCTAAAGTGTACGGCATGAGATGCGGAGGATGCGAAGCTCACGTAAATAATTTAATTCGTAAACATTTCAATCTCACAAAAGTAAAATCATCCCATTTCTTTAATAAAACTAAAATCTATAGTGACCATCCGCTAGATGAAGAAGAAATTAAAAAAGTCATCGAAGCTGATGGCTATCAAGTCACTAGTGTTATCAAAAAATAAGCATTGTGGTTTAAATATTTAATGAAAAGTAAATAAATTTCTATATAATATACCTAATATGATTATTTTAGCAGGCGCAAGTGCGAGTGGAAAAACAGAAGTTGCTAAGGAATTAGCGAAAACTTATGGAATTACAAAAGTAATTACCACTACTACAAGAGATAAACGTGTTGGTGAAAAAGACGGAAAAGATTATTTCTTTGTCAGTAAACCACAGTTTGAAAATATGCTTCGTGAAGACCGCTTTGTGGAACACACGATTTATAATGATAATTTCTATGGTTCTACCAAAGATCAAATCAGCACAAATAAATGTATCGTTGTTGACCCTGCAGGTTTACGTGCCTATTCTGCCCTTAATAATCCATCAATTATCACATTCTTTTTAGAAGCTGATGAAGATTTAAGATTTAAAAGAATGATTGAACGTGGTGATGAATTAGAAAAAGCAAAAAAACGTTTAGCTCACGACCGTATTGCCTTTGATAATAAAAAGATTCAAAAACCAGATTTCCATATTGATTCACAAAACTTTACCATTGAGCAAGTGGCAAAAATGGTCTATGACTTATATCAAAGTGAGTTAAAGAAAAGAAATATTAAATAAGCGCATAAGCGCTTTTTTATTGCTTAATTAGATTAAGAGATTCATCCACTAAGGTTTTATTAAGATATTTATTTTTAATTTTGCCTTCTTTTGGTAAGCCTTTAATTGCTAAGAATCCGCTTGGCAATAAATAATCGCCATTAGAATGAATATTACTAGCTAATAAACAAGTAGATAACGCACCCGACATACATGAATGGCAGAATATCGAGAGCCCTTTATTTGCTATCTTTTTAAATAAAGAAGGATAATTACGATAAATATTACTCGCACATATACCGGGTTCAGCGTATAAATATTTCACATTTGGATTACAGTTTTTCATATAGTAATAATAAAAGGCGTTGAAACAACCATATTTAGATAAACAATATTGTTTAAAGCGATTCATTTTATTATTCAATAAGGATCTATTTAAAGATTGATATTTATTTAAACGATCTGCGAGAGAGCCTTGAATAATAA
>CAVEYA010000048.1:0-8417 GCA_963619935.1 bacterium
TACCTATCCCTTTAATTTCTCTTGCTTTTAAAGTCATAAGGATAAATAAAAAGCTTAGATTTCTAAGCCTTTTAATCATTAAATTGTTTAGACTAGTTTGAATGTGTTTCTACTTGTTTTTGAATATCCATAAATGGTTTAGAAACCTCTTCAATCGAATCCTTACAATCATTTTCTAACCATCTAATTAAAACATTGAATAAACCACCCGCGATAAAGTAAGCAGTATATTTATCTAATTTAATTGGTAGCTTATCTAAAAATTCAGAAGATAAGAACGCTAATAGTTCTTTATCTAAGCCTGCTTTAACTAAACACTTATTTGCTGTTAAATTAGCTTTAAAATAAAGGAATAAAGATAAGATAATAACATCATTATTTTTTTGCTCAATTAAATTATTGGAGTTTACTTGTTCCATAAACTTGTTTTTCGTAATTTCAAAATAACGAAGAATAATATCTTCTTTGGTGTTGAAGTGTCGGTAATAAGTAACGCGGCTTAAACCGGCTTTATTAACAATATCAGTAATAAAGATATTGTCATAATCTTTTTCGGCCATAAGGCTAATCAATGCGTTAGTGATTTTTGTATCAATTTCATTCTGTTTCATAACACTATTATATCCTTTCTATAAATAAATTCATCAATAAATTTACAAAATAATCAAATTTGTTTCTATTTTTATAATACACCAAATTCTTATTAAAATAATAATGGTTTAAATAAATTCCGAGTGAGTTTTTTGAAAAAATATATAAATTCGGAGCGACTTTTTTCTTCTAAAATATAGTTATTTCTTTTAGAAATAAAAAAGAATCTTCCGAGGAAGAAACTTTTTTTCTTAAATGGAATATATAATCTTTGGATAATTATCTAAGAAAATATATCAAAACTTAGAAGAGCATTCTTATCGCTGCACTCGTTGTTTCCGTGGTGTCTGCACTACCTTGACTCGCAGAGATAACCTCGATGAGAATAGCGATAATAAAGAAAACAATAGCGAAGACTAATGTAAGAATAGAAACAACCTTTTCAGCGCCTCTTTCTTTTTGCTTCACGAAGACGTTAAGTCCGCCGCCTGTAATAGCACCAGAAGCACCATCAGATTTACCACCTTGTAATAAACAAAGGATAATAATAACAATGCCAATGCCCATTAATAACCAGTCGTACCAATTTAACATACACTACCGTTCCTTTCTTCAAACTGCTTAATTATGTTATTACAAAATGACTAACATTTGCAACAACGAATTAAATTCGTTATAAATCTGCCTTCATTTCGAGAATAATATCACGTAATTCTGCTGCCCTTTCAAAATCAAAATCATGAGCAGCTTGTTTCATTTGTTTTTCTAACTCTTTAATCTTGTTATTAATCTCACTTCGAGAGCCTTTTTTCGTTAATGATATCATCTCACTAACCTCATCATCGTTGTTATGAATAGGTGCTCTAATTTCTTTAATAATCGTTTGTGGAATAATCCCATTTTCTTGGTTATAAGCATCTTGAATTTCACGACGACGCTTTGTTTCATTAATTGCGTACCTCATCGAATCAGTCATGTTGTCCGCATACATAATAACTAAACCATTTTGGTTTCTCGCCGCACGACCTGCAATTTGAATTAATGAACGATTACTACGTAAAAATCCTTCTTTATCTGCATCTAAAATACAAATTAAAGAAACTTCTGGGATGTCTAAACCTTCTCTCAAAAGATTAATGCCCACTAAAACATCATATTTACCTTTTCTTAATTGATAGATAATTTCGGTACGCTCTAAAGTCTTAGTTTCATGATGCAAATAAACAACCTTAATACCACGTTCTTTTAAGTAAGTTGTTAAATCTTCCGCCATACGAATAGTAAGAGTGACAATCATTGTTCTTTCACCACGTAAGTTTCTTTGTTTTACTTCATGAAGAATATCATCAATTTGACCAATCGTAGGTCTAATTTCAATAATTGGATCCAATAAACCAGTTGGACGAATAATTTGTTCGACAATTGGAGCGTCACTTTTATTCAATTCATAATCACCAGGTGTAGCACTTGTACAAATCACTTGTGGCATTAATTTTTCAAACTCTTCAAAATTAAGTGGTCTATTATCTAATGCAGAAGGTAATCTAAAACCATATTCTACTAAAGTAGTTTTTCTTGAACGATCACCAAAATACATTCCTCTTAATTGTGGGAAAGTAACATGTGATTCATCGACAAAAAGTAAAAAGTCTTCTGGAAAATAGTCAATTAAACACCAAGGTCTTTCACCTGGTTTACGTTTATCAATATGGCGAGAATAATTTTCAATACCTGGGCACATACCAAACTCTTGCATATTTTCGATATCTTGGTTGGTGCGCATTTCTAATCTTTCCGCTTCTAATAATTTTCCATTATCTTTGAAGTATTGTAAGCGTTCCGCTAATTCAGCTTTTATAGTTATACAAGCTTCTTTAATTCTTTCTCTAGTCGAAGCATGGTCATAAGCAGGGAAAATTGGATAAGTGTGATAAGTATGTTTAACTTCACCAGTTAATAAATCAATTTCAGCTATTTTTTCTATCTCATCTCCGAATGTATCCACTCTTATGACATGATTTGCTTCAGTATTTGCAGGGATAATTTCGATAATATCGCCTCTAGTTCTAAATGTTCCAGGAGCAGCATCTAAATTATTTCTTTTATATTGAGCGTCCACTAAAGCTTTAAAAAATTGATTACGATTAATCTCTTCTCCGACACGAATATTAAAAACTAAATTACGGTATTCATCGGGATCAGTTAAACCATAGATAGAAGCTACTGAGGCAACAATAATTGTGTCTCTTCTTTCTAAAATAGAATTAATCGCACTAGTACGAAGCATTTCTATTTCATCATTCATCACTGCGTTTTTATCAATGTAAGTATCAGTTTTAGGTACGTAAGCTTCAGGTTGATAAAAATCAAAGTTAGAAACAAAGTATTCCACTCGATTATGTGGGAATAATTCTTTAAATTCAGAATATAATTGACCAGCTAATGTTTTATTATGTACCAACACAAGTGTTGGTCTTTGAGTTTGTTCAATAATATTAGCCATGGTAAAAGTTTTACCAGTGCCAGTTGCCCCTAATAATACTTGGAATTTCTTATTATTCTTAATTCCATCCACTAACTTTTTAATTGCTTGTGGTTGGTCACCTGTTGGTTTATAAGAAGAAACGATTTGAAAAGGATGATTATTGTTTATTTCCATTTTTCTTATCAAAAATACTTTCTTGTGTGTCGTGGCTTCTAAAGCCTTCGCCATAGACTGCGTTTGTACGTGTATATGTCACAAAAGCGTGCTTATCTACTTTTGCAATAAATGATTTTAATTTGCCAAGTTGGCGACGATCAAAAACAACACGAAGAATTATTCTCTCTTCGTTTTTATATCCCCCTTTGGCAGGAATAATTGTTGTTCCTCTATCTAATTCATCTTGAGCAAAACGAGAAATTTCTTCCCATTTATCAGAAATAATATCGGCTTGGTAAGAACGCTGCGAACCGATATAAATATAATCAATTAACACTGCGGACACAAAAGCGGAAAGAATGCCAGATAAACATGGGAGCAATAATTGATTATCACTTGGTACTAAAACACATAAGCCCACAACTATAATTGAGCCATCCACCATAAAGGAGGCAATTGATTGTTTAATGTGTAAGAACTTTTCCGCTAAGAAGGTTAAAACATCTACTCCACCAGTGGAGCCACCACCGACAAATGTAATGCCAACACCAGCGCCAACAAATACACCACCAAAAATACCACTTAATAAAAAGTCTCCGGCAGTTTGGCTGCCTTTAATAAGTTCACCAAGTTTACTAATTAAATCAGTAACTCCTGGGCAAGCGGTAAATAAAGCGTTTGCGACTGGAAAAGCAATCGTAGCCACTAATGTTTTTAAAGCAAATTCTTTACCTATAAAAATTAAACCTAATGCCCAAAGAACAACTGATAAAGTTGCGATTGAAACGTTATAAACTAAAACTTTATAAGCATCATCAATAAAGAAACGAATAATAATAGCAATACCATTTAATCCACCCGCGTTTACATCAAGTGGGGAAAGGAAAGCAACGTTACCAAAGGAAACAAGAAATGAACCTAAAATAACAATTAATGTATCAAAAATCCCTTTTAAAACTTCTTTTCTTGTTAATTTTTTCATTTTAAGCATTTTCCTTCGCCTCCTTTTGTAAATATGCATAGATGAAGCCATCAATATCACCATTCATCACTCCACTTACATCACTAGTCTCATAGTCTGTACGATTATCTTTAACTAATGTGTATGGGCAAAAAACATAAGATCTAATTTGACTACCCCATTCAATATTTTTCTTTTCACCAACAATATCATTGAGCTTTTTATTACGCTTTTCTAATTCAATTAAATATAAGCGACCCTTTAACATACTCATTGCGGTCTCTTTATTTAATAATTGGCTTCTTTCAATTTGACAAGAAACGACTATTCCTGTTGGTAAGTGTGTAATACGCACTGCAGTCTCCACTTTATTTACATTTTGACCGCCTGCACCACCACTACGATAGGTATCAATTTTCAAATCAGCTTCATTAATTTGTATGTTAATTGAATTTTCCTTAAATTCAGGAATGACATTGACACTAGCAAAGGAGGTATGACGTCTTTTATTGGCGTCGAATGGAGAAATTCTCACTAATCGATGAACGCCTTTTTCGCTTTTAAGTAAGCCATAAGCATTCTTACCAGATATTTTTAACGTAACTGATTTAAGACCAGCTTCTTCACCTGGTTCATAAGAGATAATGCTCATTTTAAAATGATGAGCTTCCGCATATAAGACATACATACGATAAAGCATATCAGCCCAATCTTGCGCTTCTGTACCACCCGCACCTGGATGAATCTCTATAATTGCGTTTAAGTTATCAAACTCGCCTTTAAAAAGGATTTCTATTTCAAATTCTTTGCTTTCTTTCTTTAAGGAAATTAAAGATTGTTCAATTTCTTCAAATAAAGATTCATCTTCTAATTCTAAAAGTTCTAATAGACCATTTGAGGTTTCTAAAAGATGACGATAGGTATTTACCGTATCTTTACAATAATTAAGTCGAGAAATAACTTTTAAAGCATTTTCGTTGTTGCTCCAAAAGTTATCACTTTCACTTTGTGAAGTTAAATCTTTAATTTCTAAATCTAATTTATCGAGGTCAAAGAGATGACCCGAGTTGATGGATTTTCTCACCAACAGCACAAAGTTCCTGTTTAAGTGAAACGATGTCTTTCATTATTTTTCTTCCTTTTTAGTCATATCAATGACTTCTTCGGAATTATTAGCATTTGCTTCTGCGGCAGCTTTTTCCGCTGCAATTCTCGCTTCTTCTGCCGCTTTTTGCGCTTCTTGTTGAGCAATTACTTGGCCAACAAATTTATCAATATTAACAAGATTTAAAACTGCATCAACAGACGCCATTTCGAGACATTCATTAAACATTTCATAGCCTTCGTTAACGTAATCTTGTAATGGGTTCACGTTAGCATAGCTACGTAAATGAATAGCTTCTCTTAATCTTGCCATTGCATCAATATGTTTAGTCCAGTTTTGATCAATACAGTGAAGAATTAAATCTCTTTCAATCTTGTCACACATTTCTTCTGGAAGTTTGCTTCTCTTACGCATATATCTACGTAAAATAAGTTCACCTAAATCTTGACCACAGTTTTCTACTAAGTCATCTTCATAAGCAGTTTTATTGATTGATCCTTCTGGTAAGAATCTTGGCTCTACTTGTTGTACCAGTAAATCAGCAGAAACTAAACCATTAGTAGCGTTTGCAGGAACAGATTTCTTCGCTAAGAACATACCAGTTGTGGCAAAAATATCATCAACAATATCTTTAATTGCCGCGCCTTCAATAATACGGTCACGCTTATCATAGATATTTTGTCTTTGTTTCGCTAAAACATCATCATAATCTAATAAACTCTTACGAGTATCGAAGTTCATACCTTCAATCTTCTTTTGTGCACTAGTAACTGCGTTAGAAACCATCTTGCTTTCTAAGGCTTCATCACCAAAGTTCTTTTCAATGTAGTTACGCATCGCGTCAGCAGCGAAACGAACTAATAATGTATCATCAAAAGAAACATAGAATCTAGAGAATCCTGGATCACCTTGACGTCCACTACGACCACGTAATTGGTTATCAATACGTCTGGATTCATGTCTTTCAGTACCAAAAACACATAAACCACCTAATGCTTTCACTTCATCATCAATCTTGATATCAGTACCACGACCTGCCATGTTTGTAGCTAAGGTAATTGCCCCTTTACGACCAGCTTGAGCGATGATTTCCGCTTCACGTGCGTGGTTCTTTGCGTTTAACATCTCATGTGGCAAACCAGCTTCAGTTAATAAATTAGAAATTTCTTCGGAAGATTCAACAGAAACAGTACCAATTAAAATTGGTTGTCCTTTTTCATGTCTTTCTTTAACTTCCGCGATTAATGCTTTAAGTTTTGGTCCCTTATGTGCGTAGATATAATCTATCGCATCAATTCTTTGAATTGGTTTATTGGTTGGGACACAAATGACACGCATGTTGTAGATTTTTCTAAATTCTTCTTCTTCAGTTTTTGCGGTACCAGTCATACCTGCCATTTTCTTATATAAACGGAAGAAGTTTTGATAAGTAATCGTCGCCATAGTGACGGTTTCTTGTTTAATCTCAACATTTTCCTTAGCTTGTACAGCTTGGTGTAAACCATCAGACCATTCACGACCTGGAAGTACACGACCAGTAAATTGGTCAATAATTTGGACTTGTCCTTCTTTATCAACTAAATAATCAACATCACGCATCATAATGTAGTTAGCTTTTAAAGCATTATTGATACGGTGAACTAAATCAAAATATTCAGGATCATATAAGTTTTTAATGCCGAACATTCTTTCAGCTTTGCTGTTACCGGCTTCTGTTAAGTTAACAGTCTTTTCTTTAACATCAATGACAAAGTCTTCGTTCTTTCTTAAAGCCTTACAGAATCTATCTGCCACAGTGTATTGAGATGATGATGTTTTAACACCACCAGAAATAATTAAAGGAGTTCTTGATTCATCAATTAAAATAGAGTCGGCTTCATCGACGATACAGAAGTTAAGACCTCTTAAAACACGTCTCGCCATTGTAGTAGCCATATTATCTCTAAGATAATCGAAACCTAATTCAGAGTTTGTGGTATAGGTAATATCACATAAATAAGCTTCACGTTTTTCACTTGTGGTTTTGCTTCTGGCGTTGACGCCAACAGTTAAACCTAAGAAACGATAAATTTGTCCCATCCAGTCCGCGTCACGTTGTGATAAGTATTCGTTAACAGTAATAACATGGACACCCTTACCTGCTAAAGCGTTAAGGTAAACCGCCATTGTACAGGTTAAGGTTTTACCTTCACCAGTTTTCATTTCGGCGACATCACCATCATTTAAAACTAAGGAACCAATAATTTGTACCTTAAATGGAAATTGATTTAATGTTCTTTTAGCGGCTTCTCTAGCAACTGCAAAGGCTTCATATTTAATATCTTCTAAAGTTTCGCCTTTAGCTAATCTTTCTTTAAATTCTGTAGTTTTTCCACGAAGTTCGTCATCGCTTAAAGCTCTTATTTTGTCTTCATAAGCAATAACTTTGTCTGCTTCTTTGGAGTATTTTTTTAATATTCTTTTATCAAAGAATCCCATAATTTTTCACCAACACACTTTTAATGTGCCTTTCTTTAATTATTAAAGAATGTAAAACATTCGCTTTAATATACTATCATTAAGTTTAATTAACTATCAAATAGTAATTAACTTGTCTGGCTTAAAAACTGTTTTAGACATGACTAAAACTTTTATTGTTTTAGGGTTTAATTGCTTAATGATTTTGATCACTGCTTTCATTGTGGAACCAGTTGTATAAACATCGTCGATTAATAAAATTTTTTGTTGATAGATATCTTTCTTTTCCCCAACAAAAGTGAGATATTTTTCAATTTCACTTCTCTGTTTTTTGCTATTATTGGCTTGTTTATATTTCTTCGTCTTTTTTAAGACTTTTAGCATTGGTAATTTAAGTATTTTAAATATCTCAACAACATGGTTAAATTCTCTTTTTTTATCTTCTGGTTCATAAGAAGGAATAGGAACCATTTTATAACCAAAAAAGAATAGAGATAATTCTCTTTTGTATCTCTCTAAGAAGAGACCACTAATTTCGATATCGTAACATCCTTTTAATTGATACAAAAGGGATTGAATTTGTTGATTATAATCATATATTGAATAAGCATCTATTTCATTAATTTTAAAATGGGTAAAATGAGGATGAATTTCATTAAAAC
>CAVEYA010000049.1:0-19890 GCA_963619935.1 bacterium
GAATCATTTGTTTCAATTAAAGATAAATAAGGACTTTGGTGATTTAAGGAAACAAATAATTTTTCTTTTCGATAATTGGAAAAGCTAAAAATTAAATCTGTTGAATTAACAATAGAAATATTGCTGATGTGGTTATGAGATAAATTATTATTCATATCCATTGCAATTTCTTTTAAAGACTGCCAAGTAACCTTAATTTGTTTCATTATCTAAATTTTATCAATAATTGTTTGGACTTACTATAAATTTATATTTATAATGTTAAACAATGAAAAAGGGATTATTAATCATACTTAGTGGGCCTTCTGGTGTGGGCAAAGGAACGTTACGTCATCAAATTATGCGTAATAATAGACTTAACTTAGTCTATTCTATTTCCATGACCACTCGTGAAAAAAGAGCTAAAGAGGTCGACGGTGTAGATTATTACTTTGTGAGTAACGAAGAATTCCAAAAAAATATTGATAACGGCAATTTCCTTGAATGGGCTGAATTTGTCGGCCATCGTTATGGAACGCCAAAGGACAAAGTAGAAGCTTTAAGAAATGATGGTCGAAATGTCTTTTTAGAAATTGAAATCAATGGAGCAAAACAAGTGATGGAGCAAGTGAAAAAAGCTCATGACACACGTGTTATTAGCTTCTTCTTAATGCCTCCTTCCTTAAGCGCGTTAGAAGCACGCATAAGAAAAAGAAAATCAGAAACTGAAGAAGTCATTCAGCAACGATTGCAAAAAGGGGCTAAGGAAATGACTATGACACAGGACTATGACTATGTCATTCTAAATGATAAAATCACTCGCGCATCCCATGAAATTTGCTCATTAATTATTGAAAAAATACGCGAAAAATAATAAGGACGAATCTTAAATGAAAATACTCGAAATACTAATCGAATATGCTAATTATTCATTGGATCGTCCTTTTTCTTATTCTTATAGTGGTAGTAAACATGTCGATGTTGGTTTTCGCGTTCTTTTAAAGTTTAATAATCGCGAAATAGTTGGTTATGTCGTTAAATGCAAAGACTCAAACGAACCAATTGATGACATAAGTAAGAGATTAGGCTTTAAGATTGATGAAATACTAGATGTAATAGATGAAACGCCTTTATTAAATAGTGATTTACTCGAACTAGCGGATAAAGTGGCCGAATATTATTTAGCTCCTAAAATTAGTGTCCTTCAATCAATGCTTCCACCTTCTTTATCACCAAAAAAATCTTCTTTACGAGCGCCTAAAATCGCTTATAACCAATATGTTGTACTGAAAAACGATTGTGAAGATGGCTTAACTGATAAACAAATCGAACTTTTAAGATTAATTAATCAGGAAAAGAAAATTCTAAAAAAAGAAATTAAATCGCAAAGCGTTTTAGATAAATTAATCGCTTCTAATCGAGTAGAAATTATAAAAGAAGAAAAAAGGCGCTTAAAAGTGCCAGAATTTAATTATGTGAATCCTCCAAAATTAAATGATGATCAACAAAAAGTGGTGGATGAATTTAATTTTTCTAATGACACAGTTTATTTATTAGAAGGTGTGACTGGTTCTGGCAAAACAGAAGTTTATTTATCTTTGTCTGAGCAAGTTTTAAAACAAGGTAAATCTGTCTTGATGCTTGTGCCAGAAATATCTTTAACTCCAATGATGGTAGAGTACTTCTTAAGAAGATTTAAAAATAATGTGGCGATTTTGCATAGTGAATTAACGCCTGCGGAAAAATATGACGAATATCGTCATATTGCGCGTGGTGATTGCAAAGTTGTCGTAGGTGCTAGAAGCGCTATTTTTGCTCCTCTTTCAAATATCGGCCTAATTATTTTAGATGAAGAACATGTTGAATCTTATAAACAAGATGTTTCGCCTTTCTATCACGCTCGTGAAGTGGCAATAATGCGTGCCAATATGCATCATTCAAAGGTTATTTTAGGCAGTGCCACTCCATCTTTAGAATCAAGGGCTAGAGCTCAAAAAAATGTTTACCATTTTCTTCATTTAGATAAAAGAGTGAATAATCAAGAGCTACCAAAAACAACAATTATTAATTTATCTGATTACCATAATATAGACCGCGACTCTTATATATTCTCTTTAGCGTTAAGAAAAGAAATGCAAGCTACTCTTGATCGTCATGAACAGGCAATTTTATTAATTAATCGTCGTGGCTTTTCTAGCTCTGTTTCTTGTCGAAAATGTGGGCATATTTTTAAATGCCCAACTTGTGGTATTCCTTTAACCTATCATAAAGGTGACAATATGTTAAAATGCCATCACTGCGATTATGTTGAAGTAATGTCTGAAAGATGCCCAGAGTGTGATAGCAAATATTTAATGAAAACAGGCTTTGGCACAGAAAGAATACAAGAAGAAGTTAACCGCTTGTTCCCTAATGCTAAAACATTAAGATTAGATAGCGATTCCGCAAAAATACGAAGCAAAATTCCAGAAATTATTGAAAAATTTCGTAGAAAAGAAGCAGATGTTCTTATTGGCACACAAATGATTGCCAAAGGACATGACTTCCCGGATGTTACTTTAGTTGGCGTTGTTTTAGCAGATATTGGCTTATCTATGCCTTCTTATCGATCTAGTGAAAGAGCATTCCAACTTATCACTCAAGCAGTTGGTAGAAGTGGACGAAAAGATAAAAAAGGCGTCGCTATAATTCAAACCTACATGCCGAATCATTACGCAATTACTTTAGCGGCACGACAAAACTATGAATATTTTTATCGCAAAGAAATGCAAATGCGAAAGATACAATCATATCCTCCTTATACTTACTTAGCGAGTGTAACTGTAGCAAGCAAAAAGGAAGAGACGGCAATTCAAGGAATTTTTGAAATAGTGGATTATTTGAATCAACAGTTCCAAGATAAAGGTCAAGTTTTAGGACCTACTACACCTTATGTTCCTTACGAAGGCGATAATTTTGTCAGAACAGCATTAGTCAAGTTTAAAGATTATAATTTAGCCCATTCCATTTTAGGAAAAACAATTCAATTATTTTCAAACAAAAAACAATATCATTTATCAATAAACATTGATCCATACAATTTTTAGTATAAAAAATGTATTGGTTTGTATATAATGATTATCGAGGTCAAAAATATGATTACGATAACATTTTATGGATTAGACCAATTCGTTGTTGGTCGCTTATCAAGGGAATTAACTACTGGCATTGCCCGTATTTATAATGTGAGTGAGGATGATGTTAACTTCATCGCTCCTGCTTGCTTAGTTTTTCATAACGGCGTGGAACAGACTTCTTGGAATATTTTAGTGCAAGTAAGTGCTCCAATAAAAACCGCTGATAAAGAAAGCAAAATTAAGGATCTTTTATTTAAAGGAATTGGCCAATTAGCAATCAATGTCACAGTTGAATTCCTTTATTATGAATTAGATAAACATTATGTCAAGTTAAACGAAAGTTATCCACGCTACATTACCGAGGAAAATATCGTTGAAACTGAAACGGATTATTCTAATGAAGAACTTGAAGAAGGAGAAGAAAACGACCAAATATACACTGGTGATATCTTCTCTGATGTATTAAAGAAATAATCTTTAAGGATCAGGAAAACAACATGAAAAATTATGATTTAGCACATAGTGCATTACTACAAATACTAAATGAAAATATTCCTTTTAATTCCGCAATTAGAAATGTCATTAAAAAGGAAAAATTGATTAACGCCGATAGAAGTGGTGTTTCTGCTTTGGTGGGTTGTTCTTTAAGACATTATTTAACTTTTAAAAAAGTTATTACTGATAAATTTGGCAAAATTGATAATGAGATATTCTCTTGGCTATTGATTGGTTTATCGAATCAATTATTTGTTAAAAGAGAAAATGTTGAAGAATTAAATAATTTAATCGTTGCTAGAACAAATTTAGAAAGTGTTAAGGAATTTCTTTCAACATACAATGACGCATCTAAACTTATTGACGAATCTTTGAAAAAAGATAGCAATGAATATTTATCATTGCGTTTTAATACGCCTTTATGGTTAGTCAATATGTGGAATAAACATTTTGGCCCACATTTAACATATCGTTTATTGAAAGCAAATAGTAAATTAGGCGAACCTATCTTCCGTATCAATACAAATGAGGAATTGGATAAAGATTCATTTGTTTCTAATGAAATTGATGGCTTTGTTAAATATATTGGCAAAGGTAATTCACATAAATTACAAGAAGTCATGGATAATAAATTGCTAATTGTTGAACCAGGCATTAAGTTTTTGATGGATAAGGTGGATGTTGACCCATTAAGAGGCATTGCTTTGTTTGCCGGTTGTCCTAATAATGTATTAGGTGAGCTTTATCAAAGATTTTCGACTCATTTTAGCGGAGAAATTATGGCGGAAAATAAAGAGACTTATTTTGATTTATCTCGCCAAATTAAAAATTATCAATTTGATAAAATATTCTTTAATGAATGCCCACATAGTGCGGTGATTACTTGTTTGTCTGCACCAGTTCATACTTTCTTTGTTGTTCCAAAGAATTCACATTTAGCTGCATTAAGAAATCAGCCAGACTATTTCTTACGTTTTAAACAAGAAGATATGGATGATGTGATTAAGGGCGAGGAAGAAACCCTTGATGAATGTGCTCCATTTGTGGAAGATGGTGGTGAACTAGTTTATCTTGTACCAACTATTTCTAATAAAGAATGTCATGGTATCATTGATAAATTTTTAAGAAAACATGATAACTATTATCTAAAAGAAGAAAAGCAATTGTTTGTCTTTGATAAATATCAAACCACTTTATATTTTGCTATTTTAGTGAAGGGGAATAAAAATGATTAACCTTTACGGAATGGAAATGAAAAAGCTACAAGATTTGATGGTAGAAGAAGGGCAAAAGCCATTCCGTGCCATCCAACTTTACACTTGGATTTATGAAAAAAGAGCGACAAGCTTTGATGAGATGACTGACATTTCACTTAAATTTCGTAATGTTCTAAAAGAAAAATATTGTTTAACGTTACCAAAAATTCACACTAAACAAGTGAGTAGTGATGGGACTATCAAATTACTTTTAGAACTTGAAGACGGCATGAAAGTAGAATGTGTTTTAATGCGTTATAATTTTGGCTGCAGCGTTTGTGTTTCTAGCCAAGTTGGTTGCAACATGGCTTGTTCATTTTGCTCATCTGGTATATTAGGAAGACAAAGAAACTTAAAACCAGAAGAAATGGTGGGACAAGTTCTTGTTATAAACGAATTACTTCGTGAAGAAAATAAAGGCATGCATGTCACTCATGTTGTAGTAATGGGCACGGGTGAACCTTTTGATAACTATGATAATGTGATGGATTTTATTCGTATTATTAATCACCAAAAAGGATTAGCTATCGGTGCTCGACATATAACTGTTTCAACATGTGGTTTGATAGAAGGAATTAAAAAATACGCAAGAGAAGGTTTACAAACTAATTTAGCAATATCCTTGCACGCTCCTACAAATGAACTTCGTAATAAATTAATGAAAATAAATAAAGCTTACCCACTTGAAGTTTTAATGCCTGCAATTAAAGAATATGAAGAAGTTGCTAAAAGAAGAGTAACTTATGAATATTTGTTGCTTGCTGGTATTAATGATTCTAAAGAAGACGCAGAAAATTTAATTAATTTAATTAAAGGGACAATGGGATATGTTAATTTAATACCCTATAATGAAACAAATAAAAATGATTATAAACGTAGTAGCGGAAATAAAGTTCACGCCTTTCTTGATTATTTAACCAAAGGCGGAGTAACCGCGACTATTCGTAAGGAATTTGGCAGTGATATTGATGCTGCTTGTGGACAATTGAAAGCCAAAAGTGAGGGTTGTCTATGAAACAAAAGAAATATGTATCAGGTCGATATTTTTATAAAACAGATCTCGGCCGTGTTAGATTAACAAATGAAGATAAAGTAATCGCTTTAACGAATGCGCGAGGCAACATTTTACTCGTTGTTTGTGATGGCATGGGTGGTGCTAACAAAGGAGACTACGCTTCTTCTTTAGCAGTTAACTACATTGCTGATGCTTTTAAAAATAAAGAGAAATTTTTCTCTAAATTATCTGCAAAAATGTGGGCAAAAAATGTAATTCGTGGCGCAAACGCTGATATTTATCGCCACGCTTCTTCTAATAAGGCATTCCAAGGAATGGGCACAACGCTTACATTAGTGCTAATTATTAATGATGCAATGATTGTGGGTCAAGTTGGCGATTCTCGTGCTTATTCTTATCGCGCAAGAAGTTTAACTCGTTTAACAGAAGATCAGACTTATGTTCAATATTTATTTAATACCCATCAAATCAGCAAAGAAGAAATGGAAACACATCCAAAGAGACATGTTTTATTAAATGCTTTGGGCATTTATCCAAGCTTAGATTTGGATATTCAAACGTATCCATATTTTAACGATACGCTTTTACTTTGTAGTGATGGCTTATATAACAATGTTTCTGAATCCGACATTGCAAATATCATTAAATCGAATGATACGCTTGAACAAAAAGTAAATAAAATGATTTCATTAGCTAATGCTAATGGTGGAAGTGACAATATTGGAATTGTCCTTTGGGAGGCGCAAAACTAATATGCCGTTAAAAATTGGTTCTTTAGTTGATGAACGCTACCGTGTCACTGCCCGTATTGGCCATGGTGGTATGGCGGAAGTTTATGAAGCTAATGATGTTATTAATAAAAAGATGGTAGCGATTAAATTAATTCGTGAAGACGTGATGAATAACCCAATTAATTTAAAACGTTTTAAAAATGAAGCAACTATTGCTGCGTCTTTGAATCACCCAAATATTGTGAAGGTTTACAATCACGGCACAATTGATGGGATTCCTTATATTGCTAATGAATTTATTAAAGGACAAACTCTTAAGGATGTCTTAGATTTTAGAAATACTATTCCGCTTCAAGAAGCTCTCGATTACATGCTTCAATTAACAAGTGCTTTAGCATATGCTCATAAGCATTCGATTATCCATCGCGATGTTAAGCCGGAAAATATTTATGTTATGTCCGATGGAACAATTAAATTAGGCGACTTTGGTATCGCTCAAACTAATGTTGCGGCAAATAGCAAAGAAAATAAGGAAATTGTCGGTTCAGTCCATTATTTAGCGCCGGAAATTACTCAAGGTTTCCCAGCTAGTTCACAATCTGATATCTATGCCGAAGGAATTACATTTTTTGAATTATTAACAGGTCATGTGCCTTATAGTAAAGCTAAGGCTTTAGATATTGCTATTGCACACGTAAAAGAAAAGTTTCCTTCTCCAAGAAAATATGTTCCTTCTTTACCAAAAGAAGTCGAAAAAATTATTTTAAAATGTGTAAGAAAAAATCCTAAAGATAGGTATCAAAGTGCGGATGACTTATACGCCGATTTAGAAAGTCTTAAGCAAAATCCAAATTTATTAAAAGAAAAGAAAAATATATTTGCACGAATTTTTGGTTTTAAATAATGAAGGGTATTGTAGTAGCAGTTAATTGTGGTGTTTATTCTGTAAATTGTGACGGGATTATTTATCGCATGCCTGCGAGAGGTTTATTTCGCAATAAAGGTATTAAACCAACTGTTGGTGACTATGTTGAAATTGATGGAAATAATATGGTCTTAAAAGAAATTTATCCTCGAATTTCTTTATTAAAAAGACCTCCAATCGCAAACATTGATCAACTTTTAATTGTTGAGAGTTTGTTAGAGCCTGAATTCTCCTACTTATTAGCATTTAAGTATTTAACGTATGCAAACATGAATAATGTTAAAGCAAAGATTATTTTAACTAAGGAAGATAAGTTAGATAACGAAGACAAAATTAAAGAAATTAAAGATGTTTTTAATAGGTTTAATATTGAAGTTTATTCTTTATCAAGCAAAACAAATAAAGGCGTTGATGAAGTTAAAAAGTTGTTTCATAACCATGTTACCGCTTTAATTGGACAAACTGGTGTTGGCAAGTCTTCTTTAATTAATGCGATAGATCCAAACTATGAACGTTCTATTGGTGAATACTCTAAAGCTCTAGGCAGAGGAAAACACCAAACTAAAGAAGTTATCTTGCTTCCTTATGAAGGAGGCTTTATTGCTGATACTCCTGGATTTTCTTCTTTAGATTTAAATCTATATAAAGAAGATTTAGCGAGATTTTATCCTGGTTTTATGGATTTATACACAGAATGTTATTTTACTAATTGTTTACATATTAGTGAAAATAAATGCAAAGTTAAAGAAGCGTTTAACAATCATCAATTCCCTTCTATAGCTTATGAATGTTATTTAAAATTATCTAGTGAAGCACTATATCAAATGCAGAGGTATGACAAATGAAAAAATTATTAATTGCTCCTTCTATTTTGGCCGCTGATTTTAAAATCTTAGGCGAAGAAATTAAAAAAGTAGAAGATGCTGGTGCGGCATTTTTACACTTTGATGTCATGGATGGCCACTTTGTGCCAAATATCTCTTTTGGTATACCAGTGCTCAAAAGCATCGCTAAGTGCCATGACTTAGTAAATGATGTTCATATTATGATTTCTGAGCCAAAGAAATACGCTAGTAAATTTATTGAAGCAGGGGCTGATTATTTAACCTTCCATTATGAAGCGTGTAAAGATGATGATGAAGTACAAGAAATCATTGATTTAATCCATCAAAATGGGGCAAAAGCCGGCTTATCTATTAAACCTAACACTGATGTGGAAGTAGTGGATAAATTTTTAAAAGATTTGGATATGGTTTTAGTAATGTCTGTTGAACCAGGTTTTGGTGGACAATGTTTTATGGAAAACTCCTTAGATAAGATTCGTTATCTTAGAGGAATGATTGATCAAAATAATTATCATTGTTTAATTGAGGTTGACGGTGGTATTAATTCTGAAACCGCTAAATTATGTAAGGATGCAGGCGTCGATGTTTTAGTTGCGGGCAGTTATTTATTTGGCCATGAAGATATTAAAGAAAGACTTGAAGGATTAGAATAATGAACGGCTGGTTAACCGGTTTTGCCATTAGTTTTCTCTTATTTGGTGTTTTATCTTTTATTGCCAGTAAAAGTAATTACCAAAAACGTTTTCAAATGTCTTATTCCTTAAGGAATACTTTTCCTTATGAATTTAATTATGAGAGTAAATTTACTGATAACATTTTAGGCAATGTGTTACTAATTTTATCATTAGGTACGGCACTTGGATTTTATAGCACAATCAATGTTGATAGGCAGGATGTAATTTTATTAGTGGCCGCTATTGCCGGCATTTTATTGACTATATTAATTGGCGTTAATTTCTTTTTACCGTTGAAACTTTTAAAAACTCATATGACGTTATCAATTTTTCAATTCTTAATGTCTTTTATTGTTCCTGCCAGTATTGCTATTAGCGCGCTTTCTTATTATAAAAATTATCAAAATGTTATTCCTTTAGTTGTGGCAATTATATCTTCTATTTTTGCGGTATTTAATTTCGCCTTAGTGATGAATCCTAAATTAAGTCTTAATATCAAAATGGATGTTATTACCAATGATGATGGCACTGAAACATATAAACGTCCAAAATTCATTACTTTTGCGTTTACTGAATGGATAACAATTATTAATTCTTTGATCTATCCAATTTTGATTTTAGTTATGTTTTATTCAATTGCTTAATAATTAAGCAAGAAAAAAACGACCAATGGTCGCTTTTTTTATGCAGGAATATGTTCCCTATTCCTATCTCTCTTTATATTGTTTGTTGAGACTGCGATAGGCACGGGTGGACATACGAACACGCATTTCTTTTCCATCGACAATGACAGTTCTGGTTTGAAGATTGCAGTTCCATCTACGGCGTGTAGCTCTTAATGAGTGAGAACGGTTGTTGCCGCTGATTGGTCCTTTTCCTGTAACTGGACATACTTTTGACATATCGTAGCCCTCCTATTTCGTTCCGAAAAATAATAGCACAACGCTAAAACTAACGCAATATAGATTTTATAATTTTACTTTTGGATATCGCATTGCGAATTCTTCCGCAGTAATTCTATTCTTACAATTCGATATCATTGTGCGATAAAGAATATTCTTTTTATCGAATGTTAAATATCTTGTATGGCCCTTATTTGTATAAAAATGAATCATCTTTTTCTTCATTGATTTTTCTTCATCAATATAAACTACATCAACATAATAATAGATTAACTTTTTAAATCCTTTATGAACCACAACATATTTTCTTTCAACTTCATAATAAGTACCAAATAATGTGTATAATATCAATATAATTGATAAAACACTCCAAATGATAATTAAGGTCGGTTGTTGCCAAGCCCATTTAGTGTTTAAAAATAAATCTAAACAAACTACAAATAAAATTGCCCCACATATTAAAATGCAAATAATAACAGTAAGTAGTGTTTTCCAAAAAAGAGGTTTAACTTTCATGTCTATAAGTTTATAACGGCAGTTAAAAATTAAAAAGTGTTTCTTTAACTTTATTTACGCGCACACGTTATTTATAATATAAATATCGAAGGAGGCATATTTATGTCTAAAAAAGTAGTAGCAATGATTCTTGCTGGTGGCAAAGGCACACGTCTTGAAGCCTTAACAAAGAAAATCGCTAAGCCAGCTGTTAGTTTCGCTGCAAAATATCGTATTATTGATTTCCCTTTAAGTAACTGCGCTAATAGCGGCATTAACACTGTAGGTGTTCTTACCCAATATGAATCCACAATTCTTGATACTTATATTGGTAATGGTGAAAAATGGGGTCTTAATGGTGTTCACTCATTAATGACTTCAATTGCTCCAAGACAAACAGAAAGTGGAGCTAACTGGTATAAAGGCACAGCGGATGCCATTACGCAGAACATTGAATTTTTAGATAATGCTGATCCTGACTATGTATTAATTCTTTCAGGCGATCATATTTATAAGACGACTTATTCTGAAATGATTGAATTACATATTAATTCACACGCTGATGCGACTATTTCAGTGATTGAAGTTGACCCAAAAGAAGCTAGCCGTTTTGGCATTATGGCGGTAGATAAAAATGATCAAATTACTGAATTTCAAGAAAAACCAAAACAACCAAAAAGCAATCTCGCTTCTATGGGAGTTTATGTCTTTACATGGAAAGTCCTACGTCAATATTTAGTAGATGACAACGCAAATCCAAATTCTGACCATGATTTTGGTAAAAATATTATTCCAACTATGTTGAATGATGGAAAAAAACTTCAAGCATATCGCTTCCAAGGATATTGGAGAGATGTCGGAACATTAAAATCACTCCATGAAGCTAATATGGATATTGCTTTAGATGGTCATGAGCTTGACTTATATAGCAAAGATAAAACCACAAAAATATACACTGAAGACACTTATTCCTTACCTCAATATGTGGGACCTGTTGGTTCTACTAAAAGATCAATTGTTAACCAAGGGGCGGCTATTTTAGGCGAAATTGATAGCTGTGTCGTTTCTAATAAAGTTGTAATTGAAGAAGATGCAGTTTGCACACGCTGTGTCATTATGGATGGCGCACGAGTTAAACGCGGTGCGCATGTGCATAATGCAATTATCGCTCCAGGTGTTGTAATTGAAGAAAATGAAAATATTAACATTGGCAAAGATGACATCATGCTTATTTCACAAGGAGGAAATAAATAATGGCAAACGTTATTGGTATTTGTAATTTACACAACTCTCCTAAATTAGGAAAACTAACTGAACAACGTCCTTTAGGGGCAACCTCATTTTTAGGTAGATATGGTTTGATTGACTTTACTTTATCTAATTTTTCCAACTCTGGCATTGACCGTATTGCTATTCTTTGTGAAGAAAATGTAACTGCGATTCGTGACCATATTCGTAGTGGTAATATTTATATTAACAATACAAAAACTGGTTATATCCGTATTTTAACTAATGAAAAAATGATTGGCACTCCATATAACACTGATGTGAATAATATGGTGGCGAACTCTTTATATATTGGCCAAATTTCTCCTGAATACGCAGTGATAGCACCAGCACACTTTTTAATGAATATTGACTATCGCGATATCATTAAAGCACATGAAGAAAGTGGTGCAGAAATTACTGTCTTATATACACATCGTACTGACAGTGATAAAGAATTCCTTAACTGTGATGTAGTGGAATTAAATAAAAAGGGTGAAGTTGAAAAATTTACTTATAATGATGGTCACACTAAAGAACGTGATATTTCTTTAGATATTTATGTCATTAATTTTGATTTATTAAGAACAATGGTTAATTCTGGCCATAAAATATCTAGTTTATATGGTATTAAGCAATTAGTGGCCCATTACGCAAATCATCATCGAGCAGATATTCATGGTTTTGAATTTAAAGGATATGTTGTACCAATTCTTTCTTTGGAACACTATGTGAAATATTCTTTTGAGTTATTAGATTATCAAAATAGATTGAAATTATTCTCTGATGATAATCCGGTTTATACTTCTACTCATGACACTCCTCCAGCCTTATATGGAGCGGATGCGGAAGTAAAGAATTCCTTTATTGCAAATGGTTGTATTGTTAAGGGAAAAGTGGAAAATTCCATCCTTTCTCGTAATGTACGCGTTCATAAAGGTGCAAAATTAAAGAATTGTATTGTTTTTACAGGCAGTTCAATTGGTCGTGATACCGATCTGTCTTATGTGGTTATTAACCAAAAAGTTAAAGTTAAAGAAGTTAAAGAATTAAAGGGTGATAAGGACCATATTGTTGTTATTGGAGAAGGAGAAAACATCTAATGAAAATAACCATGGTCGCTAGTGAAGCTAGACCATTTTGTAAGACTGGTGGTCTTGCCGACGTTGTTTATGCTCTCTCTAAAGAATTAACAGTAATGGGAGAAGAAGTGATGATTATTCTTCCCTTCTATCAAACTGTTAAAAACAATTTAAGATATTCGGTTAAACCTGTTTGTCATTTTAATGTGCAAATGTCTTGGAGAAATAACCAAGCAAATGTTTATGTGACTTACGTAGACGGAATTACTTATTATTTAATTGAAAATGAATATTATTTTGACCGTGATCACCTTTATGGTGATGGGGATGACGGAGAAAGATTTGCTTTTTTCACTCTCGCCGCAAAAGAATTTTTAATGCACAAAAAGATTAAACCAGATGTTATCCATATCCATGATTGGCAAGCTGGAATGCTTCCTTGCTGTGTTAAAGAAGAAGAAACTGCAAATAAATTTTTTAATAAAACAAAATTTGTATTAACAATTCATAATCCAGCCTTCCAGGGCTTATTAGATAAAGAGGCACTTTCTAATTTATACAATTTGTCAGAAGCTCTTTATGATAATGGACAAACACGTTTAGATTATAAAGTTTCTACTTTAAAATCAGGCATTGTTTATGCAGATAAAATAACCACTGTTTCTCCAACTCATCATTATGAATTATTAACTCCTGAAGGAGGGATGCGTTTAGATGGTATTTTAAAACTTCGTGAATATGATTTCTCTGGTATATTAAATGGCATTGATTATTTAGAATTTAATCCATCTACAGACGATAATATTGAATATAAATTCAATCAAGTAAATTTTTATAAGCAAAAAGCTTTGAACAAAAAGGCCTTATTAGAAGAATTACATATTCAAGGTTTTGATAAGCCTTTATTTTCTATGGTGACTAGATTAACTTGGCAAAAGGGTTTTGATATCACCTTTAATGCGGTTGAAGAATTAGTCAGAAAGGGATGTAATGTTGTAATTCTTGGTAGTGGTGAACACCAATATGAAGCAACATGGGAATATTTAAGAAATAAATATCCACAAAATATCGCTATTTATATTGGCTATAATGAATCTCTTGCGCATCGTATCTACGCAGCAAGTGACTTCTTTTTAATGCCGTCTTTATTTGAACCATGCGGTTTAGGACAAATGATTGCTCAACGTTATGGAACCTTACCAATTGTAAGAAGAACCGGTGGTTTAAAAGATTCTGTCATTAATTATGATGGTCATAATGAAGATATTAGCAATGGCTTTGGCTTCGATAAATACACTAACGATGATATGAAATATACTTGCTTATACGCTTTAGAGACTTGGGAAAATAAACCATTAATTAAAAAATTAATGAAAAACGCTCTCAAAACGGATAATTCTTGGCAAAAATCTACAAAGGAATATTTAGCGTTATATCATAGTTTAGGCAAATAATTAGGAGTAATTTTTATGAGTTACGATTTTCAAAAAATAGAAAAGAAATGGCAAAAATATTGGGAAGATAACCATACATTTAAAACTGATGTATGGGATTTTAGCAAACCTAAATTTTACGCTTTAGACATGTTCCCTTATCCTTCTGGTGTTGGTTTACATGCTGGACATCCTGAAGGATATACCGCAACAGACATTATTTCTCGTATGAAAAGAATGCAAGGATATAATGTTCTTCACCCAATGGGATACGATTCTTTTGGCTTACCAGCAGAACAATACGCAATTCAAACTGGTAATCATCCTGAAGGATTTACCGAAAAAAATATTGAGACATTTACTAAACAACTCAAAGAGTTGGGCTTTGATTATGATTGGGATAAAGTAATTGCCACAAGCGATCCAAGTTTCTATAAATGGACACAATGGATTTTTAAGGGTTTATTTTTAGATGGCTACGCAAAATATATTGATATGCCTGTTAACTGGTGTGAAGAACTTGGTACTGTGTTATCTAATGATGAAGTAATTGATGGAAAAAGCGAACGTGGTGGTTACCCTGTCATTCGTAAGAATTTAAAACAATGGGTAATTGACCAGCCAAAGTTTGCTGAACAATTATTAGATGGCTTAAATCGTATTGATTGGCCAGAATCTACAAAAGAGATTCAAAGAAACTGGATTGGCCGTAGTGAAGGCGCATTAGTCGATTTTAAAGTTAAAGATAGTGATGAAAAATTTACTGTTTTTACTACTCGTTGTGATACCTTATTTGGAGCGACCTACTGTGTATTGTCTCCAGAACATTCATTAGTAAAAAAGATTGCTAGTAAAGAGCAAAAAGACAAAGTTGATGCTTATATTCTAGAGGCCAGTAAGAAAAGTGAATTAGAAAGAACATCATTATCGAAAGAAAAAACTGGATGTTTTACTGGTGCTTATGCAATTAATCCAGTAAATGGTAAAAACATTCCTATTTATATTTCTGATTATGTTTTAGCTACCTATGGTACTGGGGCAATTATGGCAGTTCCTGCTCATGATAGTAGAGATTATGCCTTTGCTCAAAAATTTGGTTTAGAGATCATTCCTGTCTTAGAAGGTGGAGATATCTCTAATGAAGCTTATGAAGGTGATGGAGTGCATATTAATTCTGACTTCTTAGATGGTTTAAACAAAACTGATGCAATTAATAAAATGCTTTCCTTTTTAAAAGAAAAAGGAATTGGTGAAAAGAAAGTTAATTATAAATTTAGAGAATGGATTTTTGCTCGTCAAAGATATTGGGGCGAACCTGTTCCAGTTGTTCATTTAGATAATGGTGAAATTCACGCTCTTGATGACGACGAACTTCCATTAGTTTTACCTGTTCTTAATGATTATAAAGGACATAATGGTAAAGCGCCTTTAGAGAATGCAGAAGAATGGAAACACTATTCCAAAAATGGTTTAACTGGTTTAAGAGAAACTTCCACAATGCCGGGTAGTGCAGGCAGTAGCTGGTATTTCTTTAGATATATTGATCCAAAAAATGACAAAGTATTTTGTGATAAACGTTTAGCGGATCACTGGCTACCAGTTGATTTATATATTGGTGGCCCAGAACACGCCGTTGGCCACTTAATTTATTCCCGTATTTGGACTAAATATTTGCATAAAAAAGGATATTGCGATGCTGATGAACCATTTAAGAAACTTGTTCACCAGGGCATGATTCTTGGTGCAAACGGAATCAAAATGGGAAAAAGATACCCAGAATTTGTTATTAACCCAAGTGATATTGTTAAACAATACGGGGCAGACACACTTCGTTTATATGAAATGTTCATGGGTCCATTAGAAGCTAGTAAGCCTTGGAGCAACCAAGGTGTTGAAGGGGCATATAAATTCTTACAAAGAGTTTATCGCGCCATTATTGAACTTGGCATTATTGTTGATGAAGAAGTGCCTGAACTTGATTTGATTTATAATCAAACTGTGAAAAAAGTAACTGATGATTATAACGCTTTAGCGTTTAACACCGCGATTAGCCAAATGATGATTTTCATTAATGAGGTTTATCGTGTGAATAAGTTACCAAGAAAATACGCGGAAGGATTTGTTAAATTAATTTCTTGTATCACTCCTCACTTAGGTGAAGAAATGTGGCAAAACTTAGGTCATCAAGGCACAATTGCTTATGAAACTTGGCCAGTTTATGACGAAACTAAATTAGTGGCTAATACAGTTAAAATTGCCGTTAGTGTCAATGGCAAATTAAGAGCCACGATTGATGCTGCTATTGATGAAGATGAAGAAAAACTTAAGGCTGAGGCTTTATCACTAGAAGGTGTAAAAAGACACACAGAAGGCAAACAAATTAAAAAGATTATTGTTGTTAAAAATAAGATTATTAATATTGTTGCTATTTAAAATTCATGATTGCGCGATACCCTTTTAGGGATTGCAGCGGAGGTAAATAATGAATATTTGTATTGATGTGGGTAATTCCACGATTAGCTTAGGTATTTTCAAAGAAAATAAGCTATATAAAAAATTAACATTTACAACTGATACGCTAAAAACGGATGATGAGTATTCATCATTATTAGTGCATGCTTTAAAACAAATTGAAATTGATTATAAAGATGTGGATGGAGTGATTTACTCTTCTGTTGTGCCACCTATTAATCAACCTTTAAAAAGCGCTTTAAAAAGAATCTTTAAAAAAGAGATTGTTACAATTGAACCAGGCACAAAGACTGGCTTAATTATTCGTGTCGATAATCCAAACGAAATTGGTAATGACTTAATTGCAGATTTAGTGGGAGCAAAAGAAAAATATGGCTACCCATTACTAATCGCTGATTTAGGCACTGCGAGTAAGATTTTATTAATTGATAAAAATGGGGTATTTAATAGTTGTGTAATTATGCCTGGTTTATCAATAAGTGCGCAAACGCTATCTTCTAAAGCGGCACTTTTGCCTGAAGTATCTTTAGATGCTCCAAAAACAATTCTTGCTAAAAACACTGTTGAAGCCATGAATGCTGGAATTGTATTTGGCCATGCTGAGATGATTCTTGGGTTGGCTCGCCGCTATGAAAAAGAACTTGGTTATTCTTGCAAAAAGATATTAACTGGCGGTGGCGCTATCTTCTTAAAAGATATCTTAAAAGAAGACTTTTATTATGATCGAGACGTTTGTTTAGAGGGCTTAAATGTCATTTTAAGAAAGAATGGTGGTGCTTATTATGAAAAATAAGCATATTCAAGCAATGACATTAAGCGCGATGATTATCGCCATTATTGTGACGATGACTTGTATTCCATATGTGGGTTATATTACTGTTGGTCCAATTAGCATTACAACTATCCCTTTAGTGGTACTTGTTATAGCCGCTATCTTTGATTGGAAACAGGCTTTAGTGGCCGGTATTGCTTTTGGCTTAACTAGTTTAGTAAAAGCTTCAACAATGCCTGGGGTAGATTTCTTTTTCGTTAATCCCTTAATTTCTGTTTTACCACGTGCTATCTTCGGCTTTTTAGCAGGTATTATCTTTCATTTTATTAAAAAAATTAATAATTTACTTTTAAAGAATGCATTAACAATTGTAAGTGCAGGTTTATTAACCGCTTTACATACAGTGATGGTGTTAACAATGCTTTATTTATTCCGCAACATGTTAAACAGTGAAAGCTTTATGAGTATCTTGCAATATGTAATTTCTTTAAACGCAATTATTGAAATTGGTGCCGCTATGGTGGTGACACCGATTGTTATTACATCAGTGAGTAAAATTCAAGTGAATAAAAAGGAGGCTATAGTATGAGCGAATATCAAAAAATAACTAAAGTTTATCAAGAAAAACTATTAGAAACATTAGCTAATTTTGTCGCTATTAATTCTGTTTATGATGGAGATAGCGTTAGCAAACAAGACCCATTTGGTAAAGGAGTTTCAAAAGCATTAAATTTTATATGTGAGTTAGCTAAAAAAGATGGCTTTGAAGCGACTAATTACGATAATAAAGTAGTAGAAATTTTATGTGGCAACGGTGATAAAAACATTACCATTATGGCCCATGCGGATGTTGTACCTGCTGCTTCTGGTTGGGATCAAGATCCATTTAGTATGGTTGATCATGGCGATATAATTACCGGTCGTGGTGTAGCGGATGATAAGGGTCCTTTACTAGCTGCTTATTATGCGATGAAAGCGGTTAGAGATAATGATTTAATTGGTAATTATCAAATCCGTTTCTTGGTTGGCGGAAATGAAGAAAGTGGTTCTTTAGGTATCGAACATTACTTTCATGTTTTAAATAAAAAGCAACCAGATTTAGGTTTCTCGCCTGATGCAAACTATCCTCTTATTTTTGCTGAAAAGGGGATTATCAATTTTAAGGTTAAAAAAGAAATTAAAATTGAAGGTCTTGTTTCTTTAAATGGTGGTGTCGCTAGTAATTCCGTAATTGAAGAATGCACACTTAAAATGCTTCCAGATGATAATTTTTTAAATTTCTTAAATCAAGGAAAATATAAATATAAAGTAATTAAAGATAATAATTTTATGAATATCATTTTCTTAGGCAAAGCTGCACATGGGGCTAGTCCAGAATTAGGTATCAACGCCGGCATGATCGCTTTAAAAGCTTTAGCTGAATATAAAAACAGCCAAGATTTATTAGAGATTGTAAAAAAATATTCTCCATTGAAAGGAGAAGGCATTAACGCAGATGCTTATAGCGAAGATATGGGACATAATTCATTGAATGTTGGCCTCTTATCTATTATTAATAATCAATTTGAAATGGTAGTTAACTTCCGCCACGTTGACACTTGTAATTCGGATAATCTTATTAAAAATATTATGGAAGTAAGCAAACCGTGTGCTATTGAAGTAATGAGTATCGCGCCTCTTCTCTACTATCCAAAAGACTCTGATTTAGTCAAAATCTTATTAAATGCATATCAAGAAGAAACAGGAGATTATAAATCTAAGCCAATTGCTATTGGTGGTGGAACATATGCAAAAGAGGCAAATAATATAATTGCTTTTGGGGCTGAATTTTTAGACTTTGACACTAAGATGCATTCTCCTGGTGAAAGAGTAAGAAAAATAGATTTATTTAAATCCATTAGCATTTATGCTAAAGCTATTGTAGACTTAGGAAAGAAATTAGATGAGAACTAAATATAAGCCATGGGCTAAACCATATATCGAAGAACATCCAGAAGTGATGCTCACTATTGAAGAATTAAAAGCTATTAAAGAACCTATTCTTTTAGAAATTGGTTCGGGTAAAGGACAATTCCTTTTAGATATGGCCAAGAATCATCCTGATAAAAATTTTATTGGTGTGGAAAGAAATGTGACTTGTTGTGGCTTTGCTGCCAAAAAATTAGTGGAAGAAGAGATTAATAACGCTAAATTAATGTTTGAAAATGCCGATCAAGTTTTAGATTCATTAAAAGATGGTTCGGTGGAAATGTTATTTTTAAACTTTTCTGATCCGTGGCCGAAGAAAAGACATACTAAACGTCGTCTTACTGCTCCTACTTATTTAGTTAAATATCATCGCGTTTTAAATAAAAATGGACAATTAATCATTAAGACTGATAATCATGATTTATTCCTTTTTACATTAGAAACATTAAAAGAATCTCCTTTGG
>CAVEYA010000050.1:0-4914 GCA_963619935.1 bacterium
CTTACACGCAAGTGAAATTCATTTTGGTAAATTGCATAAGCCATTAGAAAATTTATCAAGTAAATCTTTTAAGGCAGAAATGCCTAATGAATATATTGATATTCTTAATAAATTAAGAAATAAGGAGAAAAATTAATTATGGCCACAAAAGAAAATTATCAACGTTGGCTAACTAGTAACAAAGTTAGTGAAGAAGTGAAAAATGTTCTAAGAAATATGACTAGTGAACAAATTGATGACGCTTTCTTTAAAGATGTAGAATTTGGCACCGCTGGTATGAGAGGGGTAATAGGCCCAGGCACTAATCGTTTAAATGAATTCACTGTGCGTAGAGCAACAGTGGGATTTGCTAAATATTTATTAGAAAAGTATCCTAACGCTAAAAATGATGGTGTAGTTATCTCTCATGATAATCGTCACTATTCTCGTGAATTTACATTATTAAGTGCAAAAGTCTTAAATGACTTTGGCATTAAAGCATATATCTTTGATTCTTTACGTCCAACACCTGAATTATCTTTTGCCGTGAGATGTTTAAAAGCTTGTGGTGGAATTATGATTACTGCAAGTCATAATCCAAAAGAATATAACGGATACAAAGTATATGATGAAACTGGCTGTCAATTAGTGCCTTCTAAAATATCTCGATTAGTCGATATTATTAATGAATTACCTAATGAATTAGATGTGGAATACACACCATGTGATAAGTTAGGTGAAACTATTTTATTAGATAAGCGTATTGATGACGAATATGTTCGTTTAGTGGAATCTATTGCGGTGAATAAAGATTTAGATAAATCTAACTTTAAAATTGTTTTTACTCCAAATCATGGTACTTCCTATGTTAACGCGATGCGTATCTTTAAAGATTTAGGCTATGATGTTACTCCTGTTTTATCACAATGTGACCCTGATCCAGATTTTTCTGGAACATTATCCCCTAATCCAGAAGACGCAAGATCATTTATTGAACCAATTAAATTAGCGAAACAAGTACACGCTAAATTAATTGTGATGACTGACCCAGATGGGGACCGTGTTGGTTTAGGCTATTTAGCCAGCGATGGCACTTATCAAACATTTACCGGTAATCAAAGTGCCGCTATTTTAATGGATTATTTATTCTCTGAAAAAAAGAAAAGAGGCTTATTAAGCAACAATGGTGTGATGTATAACACAGTTGTTACTTCTTCTTTAGGAAAGAAGATTGCTGAATACTACGGTTTAAAAGTGGAACAATTTTTAACTGGATTTAAGTTTATTGGTGATCGTATTGATTATTATGAAAAATTAGGTAATGGACCAAAGTTTGAATTTGGCTATGAAGAATCTTATGGTTGTTTAGCTGCTCCATTTGCTAGAGATAAAGATGGCTTACAAGCGATCTTGTTATATTGCGAGATGGCCTTATTCTATGATTTACAAAACAAACCATTAGATATTGTGTGGGATGAATTGCAACAAAGATTTGGTTATCACCTTGATATTGCTTATTCTATTGAATTTAAAGGTTCTAGTGGGCAAGAAGAAATGAATAAGATTATGCAAGAGCTCCATAATGCTCCATTAAAAGCCCTTAATGGCGTGAAAGTGATTAAGGTTGAAGATTATCTTAAACAAGTCAGTGATAACGGCATATTCCAAGCAAAAATCGATTTACCAAAATCAGATGTGGTGAAATTATATTTTGAAAATGGTAACACAATCGCAGTGAGACCAAGTGGCACTGAACCGAAGATTAAGTTCTACTTTGGGGTTGTTAGTAATGATAAGATTATTAAAGAAGTAGTGGATAATTTATACGCTTCTTTAAAAGAAGAACTTCACATTAAGTAACATTATTAATAAATGATTATGAGGTACGATTAATTCGTACCTTTTATCTTGCAATCGCATTTATATACATTAAAAAAGCTACGATTAGGTAGCTATAAGTTATTTAATTTGTAATAAGCCAATGGCGTTTTGAACGCGCTTTAATACTGGCTCTGCCATCGCTTGAGCTTTCTTTGCTCCATCGATTAAGACTTGTTCATATTTTTTATTTTCCACAATGTCTCTATATCTAGCTTGGAAGGCTTCCATTTCGTTACATACCACGTCAGCAACGGCAGTTTTGAATTCGCCATAGCGTTTGCCAACAAATTCTTTTTCGGCATCCTCAATGCTAATTTCTTTTAACGCTGCGTAGATAGTTAATAAGTTAGAAATACCTGGTTTATTAACTTCGTCATATTTTACTTCATTACCCATATCTGTTACTGCGGACATAATTTTCTTACGAATAGTTTTTAAATCATCTTTTAAGAAAATATCGCCTTTAGGATCAGATTTACTCATCTTCACTGTTGGATTAGATAATGACATAATACGTGCGCCGACTTTACGGACTTCGTATTTAGGCATGGTTAAGATATCGCCATAACGATTGTTAAATCTGTTGACTAAATCTCTCGCTAATTCAACATGTTGAATTTGATCTTCTCCCACAGGAATAACATCGGAATCATAAAGGATAATATCGCACGCCATAAGGACTGGATAAGCAAACAAACCTAAGCCAATCGCAGATTCTTTCATTTTACTGGATTTATCTTTAAATTGAGTCATGCGTGATAGTTCACCCATATAAAGATAATTTTGCATAATCGCATTTAATTCAGCGTGAGCGGATACGGAAGATTGAAGAAATAGTGTAACTCTATTTGGATCTAAACCAGCTGCGAGATAAAAACTCGCTAAATCGATAGAGTTTTGTCTTAATGTTTCTGGCTCAATTGGTAAAGTTAAAGCATGTAAATCGGCAATAAAGAAAATACATTCTCCACGGTCCATCATTTTAGGGAGATTTTTTAATACTCCAATGTAATTGCCAAGAGTTAGTTGGCCTGTTGGCTTAATGCCGGTTAAAATTCTTTCACTCATATTGCTCACCTATTTCATAATATACTTTATCTAGTTATTGTTAGTTTTTCAATTAAGATTGATATTTTCAATCTTTAATTTCTTAATAAAAAATGAGATACTATATGGGCTATGATTAAGATTTATACTTCTCCAAGTTGTTCTAGTTGCCGTAAGGTTAAAAAGTGGTTTATGGACCAAGGTATTCCTTTTATTGAAAAGAATATCTTTGTTGCTACTTTAAAAGAAGAAGAACTTAAAGATATACTCACTAAAAGTGAGAATGGAACAGATGATATTATTTCTAAGCGTAGCAAGATTATCAAGGAATCAAATGTCGATATTGATTCAATGACAATCAATGAATTAATTAGTTTTATTAAAGCTAATCCATCAATTTTAAAAAGACCAATTATTGTTGATGATCATAAAATTCAAGTGGGTTATGATTCTGAAGAAATTACTGTTTTCATACCAGAAGCTAAGCGATTAGCGTTATGGGCATGTCAAAAAAAGCAATGTCCAGAGTATTCAACTTGCGATAATGCGAAAGAAGAAACTAAAGAAGTTTAATTCCTTGTGCTTTTGCGATAGCCCTTTTACTCTTTGAGTAATAGTGGTCCTTAAATTCTAAATTATATTTTTGGCAGTACTGTTTCATTACGGATACTGCCTTTTGTTTATTTTTGGCTTCTATTTCAATATCGTAATCGATATAGCCATGATATTTATTTTCATCAATTACTAATAAATATTCTGGGAATTTAATTTCAATACGACGAGTAATTAGCTTTGCTACTTCGTGAAATTCGTTAAAGCGATTATTTAAATACTGGTCTATTTCTGGATGACTAGATAATGTTTCATTAATTTCCATATCGCCATTATCGCCTGGTATTTTTAAAGTTAGTTCTTCTTTTTGCTGATTAATAGTTCTAATTCTAAGCATCCAATGCTTTTTATTAATGTAATTATCGCAATCATCTAAATAGATATTTTCATTCGTAGATAAAATAAAATGATGGCCTTGTTCATGAAGGTCTTTAATGATTGTTAAATAATCATTTAGATTAATCATTACACGAGATTCGCATTCAATTTGTTCCATATATGATATAATATATCACAAGTAGAGGAATTATATGAAAATAGGAATCTATCAATTAAAAGATAATCATCAAATTACTTCCATACTAGAAAATAAGATATATGAAAACGGACATGTGATTGATAATGAACATCCTGACTTAGTTTTCTTTATTGGTGGGGATGGTACATTTTTAAGAGTAGTGCAGAAATATATTGATGAATTAGACCACATCCTTTTTGTGGGTTTAAAAACTGGTTCATTAGGTTTCTTTTACGATTTTAATGAAAAAGATTTAGATTCCTTATTTATCAAATTAGCTAATAAGGAATATGTAGTGAAAGAATTTCCTTTATTAAGGGGACACGCTATTTACGAAAATGATGAGAAGGAATTCTATGCAGTGAATGAGATTCGTTTAGAAAATCCATTTAGAACGTTAATTAGTAATGTGTCAATTAATGATGAACTATTAGAAGTATTTCGTGGGAATGGATTAATAGTTTCTTCTTGTTTAGGCTCTTCTGCTTATAATAAATCTCTTGGTGGAGCGCTTATTGATCACGATTTAGCGTCTTTACAATTAACAGAAATTGCTTCCATTCAAAATAATTCTTATCGTTCTATTAATAGTCCATTAGTGTTAGCAAAAGATAAAACTATTACTTTCACTGGTGATTTTGAAGAAGCGTTCGTAGGCTATGACTATTTAAGTATTAACCAAGATAATTTATTATCTTTAAATATTTCTTTATCAGATAAGAAAGTACGTTTACTTTATCATCGTGATCATTCCTTTATTCGTACTTTAAGAAAGAGTTTTGTAGCATGATTATTTATAGTGAATTAAAAGATGATTTTAACGCTTTTTTAAAAGCTAACGCCTTATGGATTTGTTTGGTCCTTGTTGGCATTATATT
>CAVEYA010000051.1:0-11324 GCA_963619935.1 bacterium
TTATTATTCCGATTGGAGATTTCTATATGGTTAGAAAAATTGCAATACTTACAAGCGGCGGCGATGCTCCCGGAATGAACGCTGCTGTCAGAGCCTGTATTCGAGCAGGATTATATTACGGGAAAGAAATGTACGTCGTGTATGACGGCTATCGTGGCTTAGTAGAAGGCGATATAAAACAAGTTGATAAAGATTTTACCGCAGATATTATTAATCGCGGCGGAACAATAATTAGAAGTGCACGTTTACCAGAATTTGCACAAGATGAAGTCGTTCAAAAGGCTGTTGATGTCCTTAATGACTTTGAAATTGATGTCTTAATTGGTATCGGCGGTGACGGAACATATAAAGGTTTAGGCGCCTTATCTAAACATGGTGTCAAATGTATCGGAATTCCTGGCACTATCGATAATGACGTTGGCTCAACAGATGAAACTATTGGTTTCAGTACTGCCTTAGGCACAATTTGTGAATGTGTCGATAAGTTAAAGGATACTTCTGGTTCACATCAAAGATGTTCTCTAATTGAAGTTATGGGTCGTCATTGTGGTGACTTAGCATTGTATGCTTCTTTAGCAGAAGGTGCTGAAGGCGTTATTTGCCCAGAACATCCATTAAAAGAAGATGTCTTATTTAAAAAATTAAGAAAAATGAAAGCACAAGACAAGAGTCACGCGATTATTCTTGTTAGTGAAAATTTATTAGATATCAACGAACTTGCTAATAAGATTCAAGCAGCAACAGGTTTTGATACTAGAACTGAAGTTTTAGGCAGATTACAAAGAGGTGGTTCACCATCTGCTCACGATCGTATTTTAGCAGCAAGAATGTCTGGCGAAGCAATTCGTTTATCTTTAGACGAAAAAGAAGGTAGTAAGATTGTTGGTGTTAAAAACAACGTTATTGTAAGTTACAATATCGAAGAAGCTCTTGCAATGAAGCACCATTGCATAGCGGGTTTAAGAGACCTTATTGATACATTACAATAATAATTGTATTATAGATTTAAAGAATCTAAATTTTAAACACAAAGAAAGCCCACTTTTGTATTGTGGAGGAAAGAGAAAAAGTATGAAAGTACAACAACATGATGGTTCCATCATTGAAATGGACAAAAATAGCAAAGAAGCGTTAGAAGTGTTAAATCACTCAACTTCTCACTTATTAGCGGAAGCAATCCAAGAATTATATCCAGATGCTTTATTTGGATTTGGCCCAGCTATTGAAAATGGTTTTTACTATGACATTGATTTTAAAAATCCAATTGCAGAAGAAGATTTAGCCAAAATTGAAAAGAAAATGCATGAACTTGCTAGCAAAGACGAAAAAATTGTCCGTCAAGTTTTAAGTAAAAAAGAAGCTTTAGAAGTTTTTAAGAATAATCCTTATAAAGTGGAATTAATTGAAGGTATTAATGAAGACATTACTACTTTCACACAAGGTAATTTTATGGATTTATGCCGTGGACCACACATTATGTCTACTGGTCAAATTAAACATTTTAAATTGCTTTCTATTGCCGGTGCGTATTGGAGAGGAGATAGCAAAAATAAACAATTATGTCGTATTTATGGAACTTCTTGGTTCACTGCGGAAGATTTACAAAACTATCTTACTTTAATTGAAGAAAGAAAAAAGAGAGATCACCGTTTGTTAGGTAAACAACTCGATTTATTTATGCTTTCTGAATATGGTCCAGGATTCCCATTCTGGCTACCAAACGGTATGGTTCTTCGTGAACAAATTGAAAAATACTGGAAGGACCAACACTTTAAATATCATTATGTAGTAGTTAAAACTCCTACTATGTTATCTAAAGAATTATGGGAAACATCCGGTCACTGGGATCATTATAAAGAAAATATGTACACAACTAAAATTGATGACCGCGAATTTGCTATTAAGCCAATGAACTGCCCAGGTAGTATTCTTATTTATAAGAATTCTCTCCATTCCTACAAGGATTTGCCTATTCGTATGGCGGAATTAGGACACGTTCATAGACATGAAGCTTCAGGTGCATTAAATGGTTTATTCCGTGTCCGTGCTTTCACACAAGACGACGCTCATATCTTCTGCCGTGAAGATCAATTAGTAGATGAAATTAAATCACTTTTAAAATTCTATGAAGAAATGTATTCCGTTTTCGGTTTAGATTACTATATTGTTTTATCAACTAGACCAGAAGAAGGTTATATTGGTGATATCAACATTTGGAACAAATCCGAAGAGATTTTAAAAGAAGCTTGTGAAAAAAGTGGTCACGAATTCAAGATTAATCCAGGTGATGGGGCTTTCTATGGTCCAAAACTTGATTTTAAATTAAAGGATTCTATGGGCCGTATTTGGCAATGTGGCACAATTCAGTTAGATATGAATTTACCAGAAAGATTTGACTGTTTCTATATTGATAGCAATGGCGAAAAAGTTAGACCAATTATGCTCCATAGAGCATGTTTAGGTTCAATTGAAAGATTCATTGGTATTATTATCGAACACTTCGGCGGAGCCTTCCCAACTTGGCTAGCTCCAGTGCAAGTCAATCTCTTACCAGTTAATAATGAATATCATTTAGAATACGCAGAATCTTTATACAATGAATTCCGTAATCACGGCATTCGTGTTGAGCTCGATGCTTCTAATGATAAATTAGGCTATCGTATGAGAAATTCACAAATGCGTAAAATCCCATACACAATCGTATTAGGTGATCATGAAAGAGATGATCGTACAGTCACTTATCGTAAGTTTGGTCAAAAAGAACAAATCACCGTTAAAGTAGAAGACTTTATTGCTTTAATTGATGAAGAAGTCAAAACCAAGGCAAAATAAAAATTAAGGTGAATTTATTTCACCTTTTTCTTTAATTAAAACAAATTGTGATTTGTGCAAAAATTGATATTGACACATATCATTAAATAATGATACTATAAATCCGCAAAAATCAGGTAGAAAGCAGAGGCACCCGCTTCTCGCCAGACTGACTAACGTTGGTTGGCTCATACTACATCTTTGAGGGCTAAGATAGTTACGGGTGCATGCTTGCATCCGTTTTTTTGACAAAAAGGAGTTGATATTTATCACTGGTAATTTTCCTGGCAACAAATTTCAAAAGCCAAACAATCAAAACAAAGATTTAGTTAACGAACTCGTTAGATTCCCAACAGTATTACTAATTGGACCAAAAGGTGAGCAATTAGGCACTATGTCTTCAAGAGAAGCGCAATTTAAAGCAAACGAATACAATATGGATTTGCTCTGTGTTGCCCCAAATGCACAGCCACCAGTTTGTAAAATTATTAATTACGGCAAATACCGTTTTGAACAACAAAAAAAGGCTAAAGAAGCTAAGAAAAATCAACATGTCATTGAGACAAAAGAAATCCAACTTACTCCACAAATTGGCCAACATGATATGGAAACAAAATCTCGTGCTGCCATCAAGTTCCTTCAAGAAGGAAATAAAGTAAAAATAGGTGTAAGATTCCGCGGTAGACAATTAAGTCACGTAGAAGTTGGACAAGAAACCATGGATAAATTCATCGAATTAATCAGCGAATACGCAGTTATCGAAAAACCAGCTAATTTAGATGGTAAATGGATGATTGCGATAGTCGCACCAAAAAGAAAGTAGGAGGAAACATTATGCCAAAAATGAAAAGTAAAAGAGGCCTCATGAAGAGAGTCAAAATTACTGGCAGTGGTAAAGTCGTTAGACACCACGCTTATGTATCACATTTAGCCCCACACAAAACAACAAAACAAAAGAGACACTTAATGAAATCTACTTCCGTCCACGGAACAGATTACAAGAGAATTAAGTTCCTCATTGTTAAGTAAGGAGGTAACTAGTAATGGCTAGAGTTAAAGGTGGCACTGTTACACATGCCCGTCGTAAAAGAATTTTAAAAAGAGCTTCTGGTTACTTCGGAAGCAAACACTTACTCTTTAAGACTGCTAAAGAACAAGTTATGCACAGCTTACGCTATGCGTACATTGATCGTCGTAACATCAAAAGAGACTATCGTAAATTATGGATCAAGCGTATTAACGCTGCTTGCCGTATGCACGACATTTCTTACAGCAAATTCATGTATGGTTTAAAAGCCGCTAACGTGAACGTCAACCGTAAGATGCTCTCTGAATTAGCAATCAACGACCCAAAAGCTTTTGCAGACTTAGTAAAATTAGCAAAGAAAGCTAAATAAGTTAAAGTAAGCAAACAAAAAGTTCAGCGAAAACTGAACTTTTTTTATGCTTTTGTTTTAAAGCAGATCTTCTTCCACTTTCTTTTCTTCTTCAGAAATAAATTTAACTTCTAAATTTGTAAGTGCTTCTTGAATAAGAGGCTCATAGTCAAATTCTTCTTCAAATTTTTTGCATTCATCAAGATGTGGAGAAGTTTTTGGACTTTTTGGAGTGAATATCGTACAACAATCAATAAATGGTCTAATTGAGATTTCATAAGTACCAATTTTGTTGGCTAAAGAAATGATTTCCGTTTTATCCATGCAAGCGCATGGACGAATGATTGGCGTATGCGTTACTTCATTAATTACATTCATAGATTGTAAGGTTTGTGAAGCAACTTGCCCAACTGATTCACCAGACGAAATTACTGGGCAATTTCTACGATGGGCTAGACGATCCGCTAAGCGGAACATCATTCTACGCATCATCGTAATGCAATAGCTTTCTGGCACATGATCATAAATTGCTTCTTGAATTTTTGTAAATGGAATAATATGTAATCTAATTTTGGCTTGATATCTATTTAAGACTTTTAATAAGTCTTCTAATTTATAAATTACGCCTTGTTGGGTGTATGGTGGGGAAGCAAAATGAATGCATTCAATAGAAACGCCACGTTTCATCATTAAATATGCTGCTACTGGGGAATCAATCCCACCAGAAAGCATATGCATGGTTTTACCACCTACTCCTAAAGGATACCCACCAGCTCCTTCATAAGTATGTGAAAATACATAAACCGCGTCATTTCTTACTTCAATAGATAAGGTAATATCAGGATTATGTACATCTACCTTAATATTTGGCACATTTCTGAAAATGTGACCCGCTACAATGCGTGTAATTTCATCTGAAACAAGTGGATAAGTTTTATCACTTCTTTTAGTTTTAATTTTAAAAGTATGGCCCACTTCTTGCTTAAAAAGTTCCAAACAAACGTTTTTGACATTTTCAATATCGCGGTCCACGGCTTTATAAACTAAAGAGAGACCTTGAATACCACTAATTTCTTGTAAGCGAGAAATAACAAGTTGATAATCTACTCCATTTAAAACCACATAAATATGGTCAAATCTGACTTCAAAAGATAAGTCAGGATATTCTTTCAATGCTTGTTTAATATTCTTCCCTAAAACGCGAATAAAGTCCTTTTTGTTCTTTCCTTTAGTAGAAAGTTCACCAAAACGAACCATAATATGGTCATATTTAATCATTATTTAAGCTCCTTCACTGTTTTATCTAAAATACCAGTAAATGTATTTACATCATCAATCGTGTTTTCATAAGAAAAACTTACTCTGATTGTATTATGTGATAATAAATCACTTTTGCCCATTGCTTTTACGACATAACTCATCGGTTCCTCATGGGCATGACAAGCTGAAGTAGAAGACACCATAATATGTTGATTGCTAAGTGATTCAACAATCACGCTTGCCTTTTTTGTTAATAAAGAAAAATTGACAATATAAGGATTATCTTCATTGGAATTAATTTCGTATAAGGTTGGGTTATTTTTTAAATAAGTTAATAAAGTGTCCGCTAATGGTTTAATACTCTTATAATGTTCGTCTATTTGACTAAAGATAAGGCGAATACCTTTCGCTAAAGAAACATCCATGGCCACATCTAAAGTTCCACTACGGAAATCATTCTCTTGTCCACCACCAGAAAATAATGGAAGTAATTCAATCTTTTTTCTTTTAATTAAGGCTCCTGAACTATTTAAACAATGAATTTTATGTCCGCTAAAGGTGAACATATCAATTTCTTGATAAGGAATCTTAATTTTGCCAAAGGCTTGTGTGGCGTCTACATGAAAAGCAATTAATGGATATTTTTTTAATAATTCAGCGATTTCATGTATCGGATTCATTGCACCAATTTCATTATTAACCGCCATAATAGAAACTAGAATTGTATCTTTTCTAATTGCGGATTTTAATGTTTCTAACTCAATAACACCCTTGCTATTAACTGGTAAATAAGTTACTTCAAACCCAAAATAAGATTCTAATTGTTTGGCAACTTCTAAAACAGAAGCGTGTTCTACATTTGAAACAATGATATGCTTCCCTCTATTTTGAAATTTTAAACAATAACCTTTAATGGCTAAGTTATTTCCTTCAGTAGCCCCACTAGTAAAAATTACCTCGTGATCATTTAAACCTAAAGTATTAAGTATTTGACTACGCGCTTTTTCTAGCAACCGACTAGCTTCTTGACCTAAAAGATGAATGCTGCTTGCATTGCCAAAATAAAGTTCTTTGCATTTGTTATACGTATTAAGAACTTCCGGATTAACTTTTGTTGTTGAAGCGTTATCAAGGTAAATAATTTTATTTACCATTATTTCCATCGTCCCCTACGTGCATACGACGATAAATTCCATTCGCGTCGTGATAGACTTTCATAAATTCTCCATTAAAGAAGGACTTTTCTAAAACACATAATTGTTGATGCACATCGCTTTGTTGTTGGCGATCTCTATTAGCGTAGACAATCGCTGATTCCGCTAATTGCATTTCACGATACTTATTTTCAATTTCATCAAAGAATTGATTTGCAACTTTCTTCAATTCTTCCACTTTTTCATTAATTAAAGTCACATCAATTGGCTTAACTTTGAGCTTAGAATCAATTTCGTTTAATAAGCCATAGCAGATTTCAATTTGGCCTTGATATGATTCACCAAAAGAAGGAATGTCAATTTCACGGATTTTAGCTTCTGCTTGTTTACAAGAATAGTAATAGACAAAAATCATAGAATAGGCTTCTTCCACGGTAGTTTTTAAAGAATCAATGTATGTTGTAAAATCTTCTACCCCTTTATGAGCAATTTCATAATCAGCTTTTAAATCTTCTAATTTTTCTTTAAGAACACTATATGGTTGTTTAGTGCCTGAATGCATATAGTTATCTAAAGCACGTTTAGATGAACCAAGATTATTCATGTATGTTTTTAAAGTCTCGATTTGATTTAATTGTTCAACAGATATGATATAAATTTGTTTAATGGATGGTAATAAAGAACAGATTTTTAAAAAATCTTTTTCTAAATTAATTGCATTTTGATAATAAACATTTTCTTCTTTTTCAAAAATATTTTTATCTTCTATTTCAATATGTAATTGAGTTCTTACTTGTTCAATTTCATTATGAATGTTATCTAATTCACTCATTACATTACGAGTATCTAATTGAATTAATTTGTTTTTTAAAGATGCTAAAGTGTTTTTCCAAATTTCTGCTTTATGACGATATGAAAGATTAAATAAAGGTAAACCTTTACGTTCATATTCTAAATATTCAGTATTTAATTGTTCAATTTTTTCTGGTGTAACTTGTTGCACCATAATGCATAGATTAGGAAGTTGTGATAAGGCATCGGATAAAAATTTAATGACTGTGCTAATTTCAGGAAGCAAAGTATTTGCCTCATCATATTCCGCACTATCAATGTGTTGATCAAATTCAACAAATTTTTGTTCCAGTTTTTCAAAAACTTTATTAAAAGAATTAGAAACTAATTCTAAATCATTCGCATTGCTATAGAAGATTTGTTTAATGCGGCGGAAGCTTTCTTTTAATTTCAAAACTTCAGTTCTCGCCTCTTCTTCTGGGCGTACAACTTCAGCTAAATCATGGTCTAATTGAAGAAGCACTTCCTCAAATGTGGCGACAGCCTTTTTTGCATCACTAATCACAAATTTAATATTTTTGTATTGTTTATTAGCCACTAATGATTTAAGTTGTTTAATCATCGATTTCGCATATTCATCATCGCTATCATAAACTTCACGATACTTTTTGGAATATGTTGTGTACTTTTCAACATATAAAAGATTCGTTCTACTAATCATTTCTAAACGAGCAATGTATTGAGAAACTTGTGAGGTTAGTAAAGCATCACAATAGGCATATTTTTCTTCCAATTCTTTAATTTGCTTTTTATAGGAATTGCGGGAAATGACAAAGATATAAAGTAAAACAATCATAACGGCGACGACTGCAACGGCTAATAAAACCAAAACCACAATCATAATCGTCCTTCCAACATTGCTTAACACTGTCATATCTATTTCCTCCCTATTCCGATAATATGTCTCTTTTACATTTCATGTACAAGCCACTATATCTATTCAATATATTTTAAATGCATTAAAAGACATAAAACAACATTTTTAAAATAAAAAATGAGGCAAATTAGCTTCTATGTTTCTATTTTATTCTTTCTATCCAAAGGATAGAGATTATGTCTTTAATCAAATTTTTAAATTTTAAAAATATGTTGACTGTTTTTCTTATTTTCTATATATTTATAACTGCATGTAATGCAGCATGTGAATACAGCTCGTCTGACGTTCTTCAATTAAAAAGTAACCTAAGCTATAAGGCGAAAAAAGAACACCCGGAGTCAGGGATTCACACCTATTCATTATTTTGCAAAAAAATAAAGAAAAGGAGGATATATCATGAGATATACAGGATCAGATTGGAAAAGAAGCCGTCGTCTTGGTTTTTCTACTCTTGAAACCGGTAAAGAATTAGCCAAACGTCCTTATGGACCTGGCCAACACGGAAAAGACCGCAAGAAAAAATTATCAGAATATGGTAAACAATTAGTCGAAAAACAAAAATTAAGACAAATGTATGGTGTCAATGAAAGACAATTCCGCCGCTTATTTATGATCGCGTTAGCATCTAAAGAAGTTACTGGTGTTGCCTTCATGAAACTTCTTGAAAGCCGTCTTGACAATTTAGTCTTCCGTATGGGTTTTGCTAAAACTCGTAAAGGCGCAAGACAATTAGTCAACCATGGTCACATTGAAGTGAATGGTAAGAAAGTTGACATTCCATCCGCGCTTTGCTCTGTTGGTGATGTCATCGCCATTAGAGAAAATAGCAAAGACTTAAAAGTAGTCAAAGAATCCTTAGAAGCAGTCACAACCAACAATGCTTGGGTCGAAGTTGATAAGGAAAAACTCTCTGGTAAATATGTGCGTGAAGTTGAACGTAACGAATTAACCAAAGAAATTGCTGAAAGTCAAATCGTTGAATACTACAACCGTAAGCTATAAAAATAAATAAACAAAAATCGTAGGCGACAAACCTGCGATTTTTTTGTTCTCAATTTATTAATAAATTGGATATGGCACTTTCTTTAAGCGATTGCTTGGATAGTTAGCTCTGCCTTCTTTAGCTTCTCCCTTACCATCAAGGACCACTAAGTCGCCAGTAAAGCCACATGTCATATTGTTAACAAAATAGGTGCCAACACCATACATACTCACTGGCACTTTAAGCTTTTGCCATTCTTTAATCTTTTCCGCCGAGAAGCTAGAAGAAACAGTAATTTTGACATAGTCAAATCCTTCATCATCAAGTGCTTTTCTTAAGGCAAAGATTAATTCTTTGCAAACACCATGTGGGTCAAAACCACTTGTATCTTTATCGTCAAAATAATGATCAATTAATGCTTTCGATGTGTCAACACGCACACCATTTAATTTATGACCGAGGTGTCTAGCTAAAATTAATGAATCGCGAACAACGTTATTGTGGTAATCAATTAACGCTGTCACTTTTTCATTTGGAAATGTTTTTAAATAGATATCCGCAGCTTTACAGACATCACCACCACAAACTTGAATCAAAGCATGTGGCATTGTGCCCATTCCTTTTCCGCCCCACCAAAGGCCTTGTGCGTCGGTAGAAACTTTATTAATTCCTGCTACATAAGTGGCATAACCATCACCTACTTGTGTATGGTAATCATCTTGTCTATCTGCCATCGAGAAAATAGGTGTGTCACCAATCACTTTCATGACTTCATAAACATTTGTGGCCACGCTGCTACGTCTAGCTAAAATACCATCAATCACTGATTCTAAAAAGCCAAAATTTTCATATTTACCAGTAACTTTTAAAACTGGTTCAGAATTTTGAATGATATCACCGTCATTTAAAGCTTCAATAATTAATTCTTCAGGATGTATTGCAAAAGTATGGATTAACGCAATCGCTTCATCTACGCCGCAAAGCATAGAATCGTCTCTTCTTTGAAACCATTGCATAGTAACAATATGTCCTGGCGCGTTCTCTTTTACTATTTTATTACTTTTTAAAAAGTAATTTGCGGAATAAAATCCCTCGCCTAACTGCTTATCAAAGTTAAATGTTTTGTTAGTTAATCTTGTGATTTTTCCTTGTTTTTTTAATTCAATTTCAAGCATTTTAAATTACCTCCGTATTAAAGAAGTCTTTGCCAACAGGCATTGATTCATCAATCACTAAAACTTGATCTTCTCCATCATATAATCCTAATTCATAATTTGTGCATAAATGGCCGTTTAATAAAGTACCTTCATAGACACCTTCTTTAACTATTTCACCAGTTGATAATCTAGTGCCTACTTTAGCTACCACAACTTTATCATTAACGTTTAAGGTTTGGCATTTAGAAATAGCATTAATAATTTCATTTTCTAGGTTAATAACAATGAAGTTTTTTGTATCATTAAGGGTTATCACATCATTTACTTGACCAATGTAATAGCCAGAATGATTAATAGGTGCTAATTTATCAACACCATTATTTTCCAAAATATTGTTAATTACTTCAATCAAGGTTGGGCTTGGTAAATAAATTAAACCACAGCTCTTAATTTTCATAATTTCTTTAATGTTAAAGATGTTGTATCCAATTACTTCTTCCTTGTGATAAATTACTTCAACAGGACCCTTACGAGTGTGATTAGTGGCGATTTTCTCATTGTCAAAAACTATGATAATAACATCACCAATAGTTTTATAAGAATAATAAATAGAATAGTTTGCTTTCATCATTTGTTTTTTACCTTTATACGATAAATTGGCTGTCCTTTTTCACGAAAAGATTTTTCATATTCAGTCATCGCATCAAATTCTTCAATTTCTTGATAATTTTCATTTATAGAAGTAATCTCCAAGGGAGATTCCCTTAATGTTTCTAATGTAAAAAGGAATAAATCATGATTATCGGTCTTAATGATTAATTGTCCATTTTTATTTAAAACGCGATGATATTTAAC
>CAVEYA010000052.1:0-21070 GCA_963619935.1 bacterium
CACATAATTGAAATCCAGTTGGATAGAAGAAGTTTTTCTAAGCTATGCGATCCTGACGAATTGTATAAATACGTCATTTCAAAAGCGGTAGATAAGAAAAAATATTATTTGCTAATCGACGAAATACAAATGTGTCAGGATTTTGTCTCCGTATTGAACGATTTCCTTCACATTGACAATTTTGATGTCTATGTTACCGGAAGTAACTCACATCTTCTTTCAAAAGACATCGCGACAGAGTTCAGGGGAAGAGGGGATGAAATACACTTAAACCCACTTTCTTTTAAGGAATTCTTTTCAGGCCGAACCGGCTTCAATGAAGCGTGGAAGGAATACTATACGTTTGGAGGAATGCCTTTAGTCCTTTCCAAAAAGGACGAAGGTTCCAAGATGCAATACCTCAAGGATTTGTTCAATGAGACCTATATTAAAGACATCAAAGAAAGAAACGGGATTGGAAATGACAGAGTATTGGAAGAACTTCTAAACATTACCTCATCCTCAATCGGTTCACTTACTAACGTCCAAAAATTAGTCAACACGTTCAAAAGCGCGTCAAACATATCGGTTTCTCCGAACACAATCAAAGATTATCTTGGGTATTTAGAGGACGCTTTCATCATCAGAAAATCGATGCGTTATGACATAAAGGGGAAGAAATACATCAATACCCCGTCGAAATACTACTTCGCTGATGTAGGGTTAAGGAACGCGAGGCTCAATTTCAGGCAGCAAGAAGAGACGCACATAATGGAGAATGTTATCTATAATGAGCTTTGCATGAGGGGATATTCCGTAGATGTCGGAGTTGTCGAGGTAAACGAAAGACTTAGTAACGGAAATTACACGAAGAAACAGCTGGAATGCGACTTTGTCATTAATAAAGGAGATTCTCGAATTTACATTCAATCAGCATATTCAATCAACGATCAAGTCAAAAAAGAGCAAGAAAAGAGATCGTTATTAAGCATTGATGATTCATTCAAAAAAGTAATTATCGTCAAAGACGACATTAGAAAAACCATCGACGATAGCGGAATATGCATTATTTCATTAAAAGAATTCTTGCTCGATGAGAACATTTTTAACTCTTAGCAAGTAATCTTTTTTTAGTAACTTCATCATTTGCATGAACATGCGCATTTAGATATGAAGTTAAGATATTCAGTATCTCCTTTTGGTATCACATATACGATACCAAAAAGACACCGTAATGACACCGAAATGATACTGTTTTTTCATGAAATCTATCAATTATAATTATCTCAAATACTTTTCAATTGGTCTTCTAAATTAATAAAGCTCGGCCTATAAAGGCCGAGCATAATAACAATTGGTGCAGCTAGCAAGAATTGAACTTGCATGCTATTCGCACAGGATCCTAAGTCTTTCACCTTAGTATGAAATTTTATGCAAATTAGGGAAAATAACTGCAAATTTGTTGTTTATAATCGCGATCTTCTTATTTGTCCGCAGCAAATCAGTGAAAACTTGTGAAAGCTTGTGAAATATATTTGTGGACGAAATGCGGACAAGAAACAAGGCTTTGAAATTGTGAAATCAGTAAGGTTTACTATTCAGGAACAGCCTTGGTTTCTAATTAAATTATACCATAAATCAGTATTGCTTTTGAAATTTAGTTAGATAACATTAAACCTAATCAAAAGCACCAATACGGCCATTGCGATTACCGCAACACCAGTAATGATTCCGCATGAGAGCAATATCTTATTCGTTCTTTTCTTCTCGTTTTTATATTTTTCAAACTCTTTTTGGCAATCATCCAATTTTTGCATTAAATTAGCATGATCTTGCTTATAATTTTCAATTGTTTGAATTATCAAAATAGCCTTTGTATCGATTTCCTCAATTTCTTTTTGATGCTTTATGGCTTCCGTTTTCCAGTTAGGATCGATTCTATCCAATTCCCAACTTACTTTATTGTTAAACTTGTTTATTTTATCTACGGTGCATTTCAAACAATCTACTGTGTTGTCTACATCCGCTTGGGCTTTTTCTGCTTTTTTGAACGCTTGTACCGCTTCGTTATACGCAGCGACGATGCCAGCAAGGTATTCTTTATCTAAGGATTCCAAAGCACCGTAAACGCCTTTAAATTGCAAGTAGAACTTGTTTATCTTTTTGTTGAATTCATTCAGCGTTTCGCCAAGGTAAACGGAGTATTCGTTCATCTCGGCACCTGTTATTTTCTTTTGAAAAAGATTGAGGAGGCCCGTCTGGGTCTTGAAATTCTTCAGATTAATTGGAGTATCACCCTCACTTTGCAATCTTTCGATTTCGCGGAGTTGTTTTTCAAACTTGTCTTTTTTTGGAACAATCTCATTCATATTACATTTACCTCTCACCAATCTAAATCGCCTATCAAGTTCGATAAGTCGTTGATTTTCTCTTCGTTGTCAGATTTTACGGGCTCGTCCTTTTGACTTCTTATTTCCTCAAGCTTGTTCCTTGCTTCTATGAAATCCGAAGTTATATGGGACGCACAATCGGAAGCTGATTGCGAAACAACACGATCACAGATTTTAAACTGTTCGTTTTGAAGCCTTAGGATATCTTCCGTTTTTGTTAGTTGAGCAATATTGTTTTCATTGATCATCCTTCCAAAGAGTTTGCCCTCAATTTGATTCATTACTATTGCTCCGCATACGCCTGCAATAAGTCCACCCAAGAATACGCCAAGCAAACCAGCCGCCGAGCCCAGTAATGGGATTTGAAATATAGCTAAAGGTGGTGCATATTTGGTTAATACGTGGGTGATGCCCATCCCCAAAGCGACTCCACCTGCTGTTGTGAACCCTGTGACAACAATTTGCCCGACTTCAAGAACTTTTGTTGAGGTATCCTTATTGGCGTTTTCAGGCTTCTTTAGGTACTTCCCTACATCAATCGCGGTTTTACCACCAATCTTAAGAAACATCAAAGCCTTCTTTATCATAGGGATGATTTCGCCGAATAATTGTTTAAGTATAACGGTCACGCCTACATCTAAAGACATAAGCACGTTGTTTTTGAAATCGAAGATGAAATCACGGATTGCCTTTTTGATGTGCTCTATCAAATCTTTTGACTTATGTTCTTTTTCTAAAAGCCACTTGATAACTTCCTCGAATATTGTCTTGGTCAATTTTGCCATGAGGGCAACCGCGACTGCTTGCAAGGTGTATTGAGCTGAACGGTTGAATTCATCTATTCTTGAAGCATGGCCTTCTTTTGCAGCTTGCTCCTTACCTTCATCCACTAGCTTTTGTTTGGCTTCTCTTGCTATTTTGTCGTTTTTCCGGCACTCATCCTCATCGATATTAAAACGTTCAGCTGGTTTTTTTCCATCTCTTTTAGAGTCGAGCCATTCTGTCATTGTTTTAACGCCTTTTGATGAATTTGCTTCCCTATCCATCGGCTTTAAGTTCGTCTCTGGGTCGCAAGCGAACTTCTTCTTATCTTTTTGGCTCACGAAAGCGGCCATATCAGAATCTGTTATTATCTCTTTCAAAGGAACCGTGTGATCCATGCTCATACTTCCGTTTCCACGAACATAAGGGAATGCATCACGTCTTATTCCGTTATTAGGATTGCCATCTTTGAAATTCGAGCACCATTCGTTGTATTTATTTGCATACGCTTCTTGATTGGAAAAGTTATGCGTTGGAAGCTCATTTTTAACGAATTTATTTGATTCTAAATAATGGTCGGCTTTCTTAAGGCTTAAGGTCAAATCATGGTTGGATTTGATAAAGTCGGAACCAGCTGTCCCTGCTACTTGCAAAATAAACTGTTCCCACACTATTTGGGATATTAAATCGGTTAGTTTTTTAGGATCACCGATTTTTTCTTTATCGGTTTTGAGCTGGTCGAGTTCTTTGATATTCGATTCTATTTGACGTTCGATTTCTTTATCAATTTCTTCATAAGAAAAGTTATCCGCATTTTGGATGTATTCTTCATTGTTCACGATTGAATTTGAATGTTCAAAAAAGTCTTTGTCTTGTGTACACATTGTTTTAACCTTAATTTATTATAATTAAAATTTTCTTTATCGGATATAAATATTTGCTGTGCATGTAAAAAATCCACTTTGAGTTATCCTAGTGGGTACAGGTTTGAAATTCTTGTCTATACTTTAAACCTCTAATTTTATTGAAAAGCCCAGCCTATAAAGGCTGAGCATAATAACAATTGGTGCAGCTAGCAAGAATTGAACTTGTACGGGTTGCCCCACTAGATCCTAAGTCTAGCGCGTCTACCAGTTCCGCCATAGCTGCATGATATTAAAAAGAACGCATATGCGTCCTTTTAATAATTTAAGTGGTGCCTTCTATCGGAATCGAACCAACAACCTACTGATTACAAATCAGTTGCTCTGCCAATTGAGCTAAGAAGGCAAATTCAACATGGTGGACACTACAGGGATCGAACCTGTGACCTCTTCCGTGTGAAGGAAGCGTTCTCCCGCTGAACTAAGTGTCCAGGTGTGGACGCTTAATAATGTTATCAAATACATCTTTTCTTTGCAATAGAAAAAGACCGAACTTTCATCCGGTCTTATTAGAAATTAATTTCTAATTATGCAAGTTTGTATAATTCAATTGCTTGTTGGTTAGTGTAAGAAGCAGATTTGTAATATCTAAATCTTTCTTGACCACTACTCTTATTAAATCTTAAATGTGCGCCTTGTGCAGCAACAATGTCAGCTTCACCATTGGTTACGCTAATTGTATTTACTTTTGCTGTGGTATTATCTGTGGTAATTTTATTGCTATCATTTTCATTACCAATATAATATCCACTAGCAGATTTGATAGAATATCCGCCAGAAATTGCGCTGATTGTGAAACTAGAAGCATGTAATTCATCTGTGTATTCAATCACGCCATTAACTGGAGTAACACTGATATAGTTACTAGTAGCGTCTAATGTTTCTAAAGAACCATCAAAGGCATAGTTACCATAAACAATTAAATATTCACCAGAGAAATCGTCTAAATTTTCTGTAACTTTTGTGTAGTTAAGTTGTTTTGTAACAGTAAATGTACAAGTAGCTGTTAAAGGATCGGCTGTGGCAGTAACAGTAAATGTATCATTTTCTTTAGCAGCTTCAGTAAGTGTGACTAAGCCAGTTTCACTAACACTCGCTAATGTTTCATCACTAACTGAATAAATAATATTACAAGTTGCACCTAATGGTAAAATTTCCGCATTTAATTGATAGGTTTTTCCTAATGTAATGTCAGCGTTTGCTTCCATGCTCATGCTATCAACAACATCTGCCGCTACTGTAATAGTACAGGTAGCAGTAACGCCTTCTTCAGCAGTAGCAGTAATTGTAGCAGTTGCCCCTTCAGTAGCATCATCAAGAATATTTACTAAGCCAGCATTAGTGACTGTTGCAACGTTTTCATCACTAGAAGCATAAGTAACTGTACTTGTTGCGTCAGCTGGGGTTAATGTTGGTGTTAAAGTGAAACTATAACCCGCTACTGCGGTAACAGCTGTTCTATCTAAACTAATCGCTGTTGCACCGGTATATGTAGATTCAGAAATATAAACATCAATGTGGTTGCCTTCATCATAGTAAACATCAATATATAATGTTTGTGTATGATTATCTTTATAGTAGCAACCATCATAGTCATTTGTAGAGTCATCTATTAAAGTAAAACCATTAGCTAATAATGTCGCACCATAGTTATCAATTAAGGATTCATAGTAAGTATCAACTAAGCTGATTAAACCATAATAAGAATACCAAGAAGTATCTAATTCATAATCACTGCCTAAGGCAATGAATGGTAAAACTTCACCAAAATAGGTTGTTTGATTGGTTTGTTCTTCACTTGTCCAATCAGTATTTGTAGATTTTGTATCAGTAAAGCAATCCGCAAAGTTATAGAACGCAAATGTGGTATAGGCATTACCATCTTGGTGATTAAATTTAACCACTAACTTATGAGTTGCATCATAAGCAGTATATTGAGTATAAGTAATATATTCAAATGTACTCCAATCAAGGGTTTGCATTTCACTAGAACTAACTGTGTAACCAGCATTCTTTAAAGTTGTTTCAGCAGAACTAACTAAATCACCTTCGACTAAAACATCAAATTCTGCAACATAATCTTCATCTGCTTCATAATAGCCATAAACTAAGTTAGTACCACTACTTAAGCTTGGGACATCAATGCCTAACTCAAAGAACATCTTAATTTGGTTTACTGGGAAGTTAGTGCTCTTGACATATCCATATTGGTTGACATAGTCAACATACCAGGATTTGTCCACACCAGAAACATCTAAGCTACCAGCTTCACCATCATTACGATAGACAACGAGATTAAAATAATTATCATCATAATAGAAAGATAATTGAACAGTTGGATCATCTTCATCATCCACAAAGATATATCCGTAATCTTCAACAGTGTAAGTATCGTCATTATAAGACACTAAAGTACCAGCTGTTGTGACTGCGTTAGCGTATTCTGTTTCCATCGCTTTTGTGCCAGTACAGCCAGCAGAAAGATAATATGTACTATCAGAGTAGTAATATAATGGCATATATACCCAGTCTTCTCCAATTGGAAGATTTGGGATAGAAATATTAGTCCCTTCTAAGAAAGAGGCTATGACTTGGTCAATTTCTTGAGTTTGAGGTTTGTCATCTTTCTTATTAGTGCGACAACCAATAAGTAAGGTAGTAACCGCCGCTAAGCTCAAGAGTTTTAATTTTTTATTCATAATTTTTAACTCCTTTAACCTCGTTAATTGTATCAAATACAATTTGAGATAGTATCAAATATTTTAATTTTATTAATAAGATTTTGCTTTTGTATTTAATATTTTATTAAACAAAATGAAAAGGAGGCAAAGCCTCCTATAATCTTTTTTTTATTCAGCAGCGTACGCTAAGAATTGAATTACTGGACTACCATCTTCTTGATATGCAGTAACTTCAATATCCACTGTTCCAGCAGTGTTCTCAAAGGCTCCGCCATAATAAGTAGTGCCATCATCATATGTTCCTGCAGCAGCAGCTTCTAAAGCAGCATAACCAGTTGGAAGATAAGTAATTGCTTCTTCGTAAGCTTCTTGATTTGTCAAAGCTTCTGATAAAATTGCGGCAGTATAATAATATGATCCATATTCATCAGAATCTTCACCATAATCAGATCCTTATACTGCAGAACCAAATAATGAAGTTGCGATTGTTTTAATAACATCTTCAGCAGCTTTATCATTTGCGCTTTGAGAATCACCACCGGTGTCTCCACCAGTTGTGTCTCCACCGGTTGTGTCCCCACCAGTTGTGTCACCAGAATTGTTTCCGCCACCATTATTATTGTTAGCAGGTCTACAACCAGCTAAACCTAATACTAATAAAAATTAGTATTAATTTAAATGCTTTATTCATAAAATTTACTCCTTAAAATGAATGGAATAATTCTATCGAAAATATGATTTTTTTAATAAAAAACTTCATTACCAGTTGGAATAGAAACTATACTGCCTTTTCTAGAAAACAGTAATAGAACTTGCTTTAGAGGCAATAGTCATCGCATCTTTAACTGATTTACCAGTCGCTAACGCACTAGTGAAATAACCAACAAAGGTATCACCTGCTGCAACTGTGTCCACTGCGTTAACTTTAAATGCATCCACAACAAAATCTTCTTTATTATTAATAAATCTAGAGCCCTTCGTGCCTAATGTCACAATAATATTTTTAACCCCTAGGGAAAGCATTTTATCAATACCCCTAGAAATATCTTCTTCATTAGAATATTTTGCTAATTCGCCTTTATTTGGGGTAAAAAAGTCAATGTATTGAAATAAACTTGATTTAAGTTTTCGGTATGGAGCGGGATTATAAATAATTACTTTACCTAATTCATGACCTTTTTTCATGACATATGCATTCGTCTCGCTTGGTATTTCATTTTGTAAAACAATATAGTCCGCCCAGGCAATCGATTCATCCATTTCACTATTAGGTAGGATATCTAAATTTGCCCCACCAATGATGATAATTTTATTTTCGGATTCTTTGTTGACCACGATCGTCGCATTACCAGTCACATATTTTGATTTTTTAATATGGCATTCAACACCTAATTTAGATAATGTTTCTTCAATTACTAACCCATCATTATCTTCTCCTCTAGAAGAGATAAAACGAGTGTTTACTAAACCACTTTTAGCAATCGCAGCAGCTTGATTAGCGCCCTTACCTCCTGGTTGAATAAATCTAGAATCACCATAGATTGTTTCCCCATCTTTTGGAAATTCATCACAATAAATTGTGTAGTCCATATTCATTGAACCAACTACTAAGATATTTTTCATAACATTCTCCAGCATAAAATTCATTTTACCATATCTTAAATAATTGAATATTTTAAAACTATAGATATTAATTATGTCTATTAATTTAATGATTATTTATAGGTAATAAAAAACCGTTACTTTCATAACGGATTTAATCAATTTGGTGGGCCTAATTGGACTTGAACCAGCGACCTCGCCCTTATCAGGGGCGCGCTCTAACCAACTGAGCTATAGGCCCATTGCTTTTTGACAGCGTTAATAATATACAATAGTGATAAATAAAAATCAACAGCAAATATTTACGAAAAAAAGGAAGAATCATTTGACTCTTCCTTTTTAGCACTCTTCTTTGTAATGATATCAAAGATATCAGTAACACAAGATTAACGTTTGCTGAATTGTGGTGCTCTACGAGCAGCTTTGAGACCGTATTTCTTTCTTTCTTTCTTACGGGAATCACGTGTAAGTAATCCTGCAACTTTGAGAGTAGAACGATCACAACCGGCTTGTAATAAAGCACGGGCAATGCCTAAACGGATAGCACCAGCTTGGCCAGTGGAACCGCCGCCTTTAACTTCAGCGCGCACATCATATTTGCTTTCGGTGTTTGTTAACACTAAAGGTTGCTTTAAATCGAGAATTAATGTCTCGAATGGTAAGTAATCTTTAACGTCATGGCCGTTAACAATAATTTTACCTGTGCCAGAAGTGAGATAGACACGTGCGACAGAAGATTTTCTTCTACCTGTGCCGTAATATTGAAGATCAGCTTTCTTTGCCATATTCTGAACTCCTCCTAGAATTTGAGCTCAAGAACTTCTGGTTTTTGAGCTTCATGCTTATGTTCTGGTCCAGCATAGACGAAAAGTTTCTTTTCGATTTGACGGCCTAAGCGTCCTTTTGGACACATACCATGAACTGATCTTTCGACCATTTCGACTGGGAATTTTTCGACCATTTCTTTTGCTGTACGTGTGCGGAGACCGCCATCGTATCCAGAAACATTGTAATACTTTTTGGTAAGTAACTTATTACCAGAAAGGCTTACTTTTTCGGCGTTGATAATAATGACATAATCACCACAATCAACATTTGGTGTCCAGATTGGTTTATTCTTACCAGTTAACACCTGAGCCACTTGAGAGGCTAATCTACCTAATGGTTTGTCTGTGGCATCAATAACATACCATTTTCTTTGGATTTCATTTGCTTTTGCAATAGTTGTTTGACGTTGCATACTGTAAATCCTCCTTTACCAAACTAACTTTGTCTTTACCGGGGACTTCGCTAATTTAGCTTTTGTGCCGATAAAAATAATACTTTACTAGTTTATATAAAGTCAAACATTAATTTATAAATAAATAATGCATCATTTAACAAAAAAAGAAGGCAACACATCGTTGCCCTCTAATTAGTTAAAAATTATAAACCTTTGACGTTGTGGTAGACGTTTTGGACATCGCCAACTTCATCTAACATATCTAATAATTCTTGGAATTTACGTTTATCTTCAGCGTCAGTTAATTCGATTGGATCATTCGCTAAGAAAGTAATTTCAGCAGTTTCAAATTCTTTGATACCCATTTCATTTAATACTTCTTTAGCTTTGTTGAATGAAGATGGTTCAACTAAAACTTCAATAATGCCATCTTCTTCAGTGACTTCACGAACATCAACATCACCTAAGATTAAGTTTTCTTCGACTTCATCACGGTTATTACCATTAAATGCAATAACACCAGTTTCAGTAAAGTTGAAGACGGTGGAACCTAAGTGGCCACCCTTTTTAGTAATAACAGTTCTAATGTCCACTAATGCACGATTAGAATTATCGGTTAATGAATCAATAATGAGCAATGAGCCGCCAGGACCAAAAGCTTCGTAACGTCCTTGTGTATATGATTCGGCTTCGCCACCTTTTGCTTTAGCAATAGCTCTATCAATAACATCTTTAGTAACTTGTTGACCTTTCCATTTTTCAATGGCACTTCTAAGTGCTAAATTCATTGATGGATCAGGTTCTCCAGATTTTGCGGCCATATAAATTTCTTTTGAAGCTCTCATAAAGAGTGCGCTTCTCTTAGCAGCGGTTGCGGCCATCGCCTTTGCTCTAACTTCATGTGCTCTTCCCATTGGTTGATTCCTCTTTTCGTTTTAAGATTTTAGCAAAAACAATTTTGATTGTTAATAACTAATATTTAACTTCAAGTAAATATAATCCTTCTGCAGGAGCTTTATAATTCACTATTTCACGCTTTTTATTTTCTTTCAAATGGTTCGCAATAAAGCAAAAATCTTCTTTGCCTTGCCCAATCGCCAATGCGGTTCCTACCATATAACGAATTTGATACCGCATAAAGCCATCACCATAAAAAACAATGCTCATTTGATTTGTGTATTTATCATAAAAAGTATCAATCTTGTTAATTGTTCTGACAAACCCTTTTTCATCTTCTTCTTTAGAGTTAAAATCTTGGAAATTGTGTGTTCCAATAAATTCTTTTAATGCGTCAGAAAGTAGGTCAATACTTGTTGGATTAGGAATATGGGCTTCATATTCATAAGTTAAAGGATTTCTTTCATTGAATCGAATGATGTATTTATAAACTTTTTCTTTAACGTTGAATCTAGCGTGAAAATCATCATTAACGACTTTCATTTCCTTAATGTAAATATCTTTTGGAAGTAAACAATTAGTGGAATATCTTAATCTATCAAGATCAAGATTTTCTTTATTTATATCAAAATGGAATCTTTGTCCTTCTGCATGCACTCCTGCGTCAGTTCTACCACTACCATAAATAGAAATTGGTGTATTTAAAATTTGGCTTAATACTTTTTCAATTTCTTCTTGCACGCTAGGAGCGTTAGTTTGTTTTTGCCATCCTTGATAATTGGTTCCTTTATAAGAAACAGTTGCTAAAATCCGCATAATTTACTCCTAAAATCCCGCATTTGCATGGAAAATGATTTGTATTAAATCTAATGTTTCAACATGGTGATCATAAATAAATAGATAGAGAACACCACCAAAAAATAACAAAGCAACTATTAAAGCAATCAAATCACGATAAGAGAAAGATAATTTTCTAAATCTTGTTCTTTTCCCTCTTGGATCATAGCCTCTTGCTTCCATTGCGTTGCTAAGTTCTTCACTTCTTTCAATCGCGGACACAAATAAAGGAATAATCAAAGAAATCACAGCTTTAAATCTTTTTGACAATCGACCATGGCTAAAGTCTACACCACGTGAAGCCTGTGCCTTCATAATACGGTCTGTTTCATCTAATAAAGTAGGAATAAATCTTAGTGCAATAGATAAGGTCATTGCAATTTCATGAGCAGGGAACTTAACTACCTTCAAAGGAGTCATATACCATTCAAATGCATAGGTTAAATCCATCGGCTTAGTTGTGCTTGTTAACACCATAGTTAAAGAAATCATTAAAACTAAGCGCAAAATGATATAACCACATTGATATAATGAATCCCAATAAATCTTATAATGGTTAGGAAATTCGTACCATAGATGCGAATATGAACTATTAGGAATAAAAATATAAATAATCATCAAAAAGATAACAAATATCCACATCGATTTTAGACTCTTAAATAAATCAATAAAGCTAACTTTAGAGATAAGCATAAATAAGATAAAAATAATTAAATAAACACCACTTAAAATAAGTGTTGTCGACCACATATTAAATTGAAAAAAGATTGAAACCATTAAAAGAATAAGAATAAAAAGTTTATTCCTTGGGTCCAATTTATGAGTAAAAGTATTAAATGGAGTGTAGCGACCAAATGAAATATTATTCATGGTTATCTCTCCATTCTTTTATTTGCGTAATTAAATCATCAATATCGTGAATTTCTTCAATTTTTAAAGGAATGCCTTTATTAACTAATTTGTTCGCTAATTGATATAAAACTGGAATCTCGATAGCCATATTTTCATCAATATGGGCAAATAATTTATTTGGTGTACCTCGAAAGACTAAATTTCCATCATGAAGAACATAGACTAATTCACAATACTTCATTACTAATTCCATATCATGGGTGACTAAGATGATGGTTTTGCCATTTTCGTGCATCTTTTTCACTAATGACATGATTGCCTCAGCCCCATTCGCGTCTAATCCAGCAGTAGGTTCATCTAAAATCAGAATATCTGGATTAATCGCTAAGATACCTGCGATTGCCACTCTTCGTCTTTCGCCACCACTAAGTTCAAAAGGTGAACGTTTAAAATATTTTTCATTTAAACCAACTGACAATAATGCTTCATGCGCTTTTTTTAAAGCCTCTTCATTGTTATCGCCAAAATTCTTAGGGCCAAAGGCCACATCCTTTTCTACTGTTTCTTCAAATAATTGGTACTCAGGAAATTGGAACACTAAACCAACATGTTTTCTTAATTGTTTAATATTTTTGTTTTTTCTTTTATTTGGTGTGACTTTAAATTCATCAACTGCAATAGAACCAGTTTGAGGAATTAATAAAGCATTAATATTTTGCATTAAAGTAGATTTACCAGAACCAGTTTGTCCTAAGAAGGCCACAAAAGAATGGTCAGGTATTGTTAAAGAAATACCTTTTAACGCAATAGTTTGATTAGGAGTCTTAGGAAGATATGTATAAAAGAGGTTATCTACTTTAATTGGCATATTTCCTCCACTATTTCATCAAGGTTTTGCTTATTTTTTAATGCAATTCCGGCCTTTTCCAATTTATCCGTTAAATCTAAAATAAATGGCATTTCTAAGTTCAAAGCATTTAATTCATCACGCTTAGAAAGAATTTCTTCAGGTTTACCTTGTTTAATAATTTGACCGTGTGAAATGATAATCACTTCATCACTTAAATAAGCTTCTTCAATATCATGAGTAATAGAAAGAATGGTTAAATCAGGATTAGCCTTACGCATTGCTAAAACTAATTCTCGAATCTCACTTTTACCTTTTGGATCAAGCATTGAAGTAGCTTCATCAAAGATAATAATTTCTGGTGACAACGCTAATGCGCCGGCAATCGCGACTCTTTGCTTTTGCCCACCCGAAAGGCGAGAAGGCTCTTTTTGTAAATAATCAATCATGCCCACTTTTTTAGCGAATTCTTGAATGATATTATTCATCTCTTCATGTTTAACGCGTTTATTTTCTAAACCAAAAGCAATGTCATCTTCCACTGTCGCACCAATAAATTGGTTATCTGGATTTTGAAATACTAAACCTATACGGTTTCTTAATTGACGAACGTTTTTATTAGTTACTTTTTCATCAAACAGAATGATTTCACCACTATTAGGTGATAATAAACCAATTAAAAGTTTTGCTAATGTCGATTTACCAGATCCATTATGCCCCACTAAAGAAACATAAGAGCCTTTATTAATCGCAAAGCTTACATCTTTTAATACTGATTCATCTTTATCATATCCAAAGTTTAAATTTTTAACTTCAATAACATTCATGTGCGATATTATAGCACACCCTACGGAGTTTTATAACACCCGCCCAATAATATCTTTCGTATTTTATCAATCAGTTTTTGATAAACATAATAAACACGCGCTTGTTTAAGACCCATTATTTGACTAATTTCTTTTAAATCATAGCCCAGAAGATAATGATTAATGATATGTTTTTCTTCTAAAGAAAAGGCATTATTCTTATCCTTTAAAATATCATCCAAAACACTTGATAATGAATTAAGTGATCTCTTTGGATCTTCTTCATCTGTACTTATCGTGTCATGTAATTCATGCACTCCATCATATGTACTATCTAAAGAGATTCCAACAAATCCTTTCGCCCCATATTGATAAGAATTTTCTCTGATATAGCGGTTTACATCATTTTCCGCTATTCTTTTCCAATATGGGTAGAAGTTATTTTGGCCTAAGCTAAATGTTTTAACAGCAACATAAAAAGCATTTAATGAGACAAGCATTAATTCTTCTGCTTCAATTCCAGAAGCGGAATATTGCTTAATAAATTCATGGGCCAATGCCCAACAATATGTTTTATATCTTGATACTAATAAATTATTTTGGTGAAAATCGTTTTGTCTTATTTCTGCAATAATGGTTTCATCAGAAATAAAATCATTCTTTTTTGTTTTAATAAAAAATCCTCCGTTTTATGGGAGGATATTATTGACGAATCTTTGCTAAAACAATTCCTGTCGCTACTGAAGCATTAAGTGAATTGACATGTCCAAACTGGGGAATTTTAATAATATAATCAGAATTCTTTAATACCAATTTAGAAACTCCTTCTCCTTCGCTACCAATTACTAAAGCAACTTTGAAATCGTATTTTAAATCTTGATAATTAATTGTTCCACTACCATCGGTTGAAACAATCCAATATCCATCTTGCTTTAATTTCTCAATGGTTTGATTTAAGTTACCAACTAAAGCTACAGGAACATAATTAATTGCACCAGCCGATGTTTTAGCCACTGTTGCGTTAAGTGCAACTTGATTATGTTTAGGTAATAAAATACCAGAAACACCAAAAACATCAGCACTTCTTAAAATTGCCCCTAAATTATGTGGGTCATTAATACCATCAAGAATTAATATAATTGGTCTAGATACATTATTCGCTTTCTTTAAAATTGCTTCTAAAGAATAGTATTCATAATCTTTCACTTCTGCGGCAATCCCCTGATGCACGCCTGGACAAGAAACATCTAATTCTTTATTTGTAGTTTGAATCACTTTAATATGTGACTCTTGGATCAAAGAAAGAATTTCGGGATGCGAAAAACTATTTGCGAGATAAACTAATTTAACACGATTAGCTTTAATAGCTTCTTTAACAGGATTCCTCCCATAAATTAAATTATCTTTTTTGTTCACCATATCTACACTACAATTCCGTAAATTTTACTTTATTTTAATTGATCGTTACATCAATTCCTTAGATATTAGAATTTGACGAATTTCATCGGATTTTGCAAAGTTTTTTTCCGCTTTACTCGTTAAATATTGTTGATATAGGCCAAGGTTTTCTTCGCTCATTTTTACATAAGAAATATTTAACCCTAAAACATAGAACATGTCCGTTAATGTTTTAAATAAATTATTGAGTTTATTAAAATCTATATCGCGACTACGAATAGTTTGGTTTGCTTCCTTTATTGTATTATAAACTTCCGCTAAAGCATTAGCAGAATTTAAATCATCAGCTAAAGCTTCAAGGAATTTATCAATATAGGTTGGCTTACCTTCCTCAATATTAATTTTATTAACTTGTAATTGTAAGGCCATTTGTTTATAAGCCATTTTCATCTTATTAATTTCTTGATTAGCAGCGTTAATCGTATCTTCAGTAAAGTTCACCGGTTGACGATAATGGGCACTTAAAATGACTAATCTAGTGACTGGACCACCATATTGTTCAATCATATCTTTCGCGTAAATCACATTGCCTAATGATTTAGACATTTTTTGATTGCCGAAATTGATAAAAGCGTTATGCATCCAATAATGTGCAATCTTGTTATGATGCATTGCTTCCGCTTGAGCAATTTCATTTTCATGATGTGGGAATTTTAAATCATATCCACCACCATGGATATCAATAATATGTTCTGGGAAAATAGTGTCGATCATGACACAGCATTCTGTGTGCCAACCTGGTCTACCTTTGCCCCATGGAGAATCCCAATTAATTCCTTCTGTGGTAGTTTTCCATAAAGCAAAATCTAATGGACTTTCTTTTTTGCTATTTTCTTCAATACGCGCACCAACAAGTAAGTCATGAACATTTATTCCACTTAATGCGCCATAATCAAGTATTTTGCTAACGCGGAAATAAACATCGCCATCAACATCATAAGCAGCGTCTAGTTTTACTAATTCGCTGACATAATCAATAATCTTTTGGATATATTCAGTCACTTTAGGAGTGATATTTGGTAAATCACTACCAATGAGTTTAGTCACCTTTTTGAATTCATTTATATAAAATTCAGTTAATTCCTTTTCCGTTTTTCCTTCTTTTTGGGCTTCCTTAATGATTTTATCGTCTACATCGGTGAAATTACTTACATAGGTCACATCATAGCCGACATAGTCTAAAAAGCGTCTTAAAGTATCAAAGACCACAACTGGTCTCATATTGCCGATATGTGGATAGTTATACACTGTTGGCCCACATACATACATGGAGACTTTGCCTTCATGTATTGGTTTAAATTCTTCTAAAGAATTAGTTAAGGAATTATAGAATGTAATTTTCATAGTTAATTAGAGAGTATAGGGGGATGAGAAATCTCACCCCCCATTTAGTTATTTTTTTCTTGGATATTTTTCGCGGTGAGCGTTGTAGTGAGTATGGAGTAATTCTTCACTCTTTTCACTTAATGGTTCGCCCAAAAATTCCTTATAAAGATTTTGCACGTCTTTATTATTGTGAGATTGACGAATAACTTGTCTTTCGTCCTCACTATATAATACAGCAGCGCGCTTTTGACGGTAAGTATCAATGATATCATCATCTTCATTTTCTAATAATGTTGGATGGACATATGGTTGACCACCACCATTGATACAACCACCAGGACAACCCATAATTTCAATAAATGCATATGGAGATGTGCCAGCTTTAACTTGGTCTAATAAAGGTTTAGCGTTTCTCATACCAGAGGTAACTGCAATCTTTATACCAAGTTCTTTAATTTCGGCTTCTTTAACACCTTCAAGTCCACGCACTTCTTCAAAGTTAACTTTTGCATATTCTTTACCAGTTAATACAAAGTAAGCAGTTCTTAAGGCAGCTTCCATAACGCCACCAGTGACACCAAAGATGACACCAGCGCCAGTGTATTCTCCTAATAAATCATTGTCAAATTCTTCTTCTGGAAGTTTGTTCCATTTAATACCAGAACGTTTAATAAGTTTAGCTAGTTCACGAGTTGTGAGTACTGCGTCAACATCATTAGCCATTTCTGGACGGGAACGTTCATATTTCTTTGCGGTGCATGGCATAATACTAACAACAAAGATATCATCAGGATTTAAATCATGTTTCTTCGCAAAATAAGATTTAATAATTGCGCCCACCATCATATGTGGAGACTTACAAGTAGAAACATGTGGAATTAATTCTGGGAAGAAATATTCCATATAGTTAATCCAACCAGGAGAACAAGAAGTAATTTGTGGTAATACTCCACCTTCTTTAATTCTCTTAATTAATTCATAGCCTTCTTCCATGATGGTTAAGTCTGCACCAAAGTTCGTGTCAAATACACGATAGAAACCTAAACGGTGTAACGCTGCAACCATTTTGCCAGTACCTGGAGTGCCAATCTTTTCGCCAAATTCCTCAGCAATAGCGGCACGAACAGCAGGAGCAGTTTGAACAATGACCTTTTTACCAGCTTTGAATGCTGCGTCAACTTTATCAATTTCGCTATGTTCCATTAAAGCACCAGTTGGACAGACGTTAACACATTGTCCACATTGGATACATGGGGAGTTAGCAAAGCTTCTGTTTTCAATTGGTGCAACGATGGTTTTGAAACCACGTTTTTCAAACCCAAGAATAGAAATACCTTGTGCTTCTTTACAGCGTTCAATACAACGACCACAAAGAATACATTTTGCGGTGTTACGAATTAAGCCAGGAGCGAGTTCATCGACTGTCTTTGCGGTCATTTCACCGACATATTTTTGATCACGTGCGCCGACCATTTCAGCGACGTGTAATAATTCACAATGTCCATTTTTCGCACATTGTAAACAGTTCTTTTCATGATTAGAAAGAATTAATTCAACTGATGCTCTACGAGCTTCAACAGCCCTTTGAGAAGAAATAGAAATTTCCATTCCTTCATTAACTGGGTAAACACATGATGCACATAAGCCACGAGCACCCTTAATTTCTACTAAACATACACGGCAACTTGCTAAAGAACATTTGCCATGGTTGAAAGAACATAATGATGGGATTTCAAAGCCACATTTACGACAGGCTTCTAATACGGTAAGAGAAGAATCAACTTGGAATTCTTTACCTTCAATTTTGATATTTACTAATGCCATAAATTATTCTCCTATCGTTTAATAATTGCACCAAAGCGGCAACCTGCTTGACAAGATCCACACTTGACACATTTACTGGTGTCAATCTTTAAGACGAACTTACCTGGAATCTTAGCTGGTTGGTCACCTGGATGAATACACATAACAGGACATTGTCTTTGACATAAGCCACATCCCATACATTTTTCTGGAACAATATAGTATTCCATCATCTTCTTACAGACATGGGCTGGGCACTTATGGTCAAATACGTGAGCGTGGTATTCTTCTGGGAATGCTGCCATAGTAGAAAGAATTGGGTTAGTAGCAGTTTGACCTAAACCACATAAAGAATTAGTTTTGATAATTGCCGATAATTCTTTTAAATCATCGAGGTCTTTAGCTTCGCCTTTTCCTTCACAAATCTTAGTTAAAATTTCTAAGCATCTCTTTGTACCGATACGGCATGGAGAACATTTACCACATGATTCTTCACAAATGAATTCCATATAGAATTTAGCGACTTCCACCATACAGTTATCTTCATCCATCACAATCGCACCACCAGAGCCCATCATTGAGCCAGCAGCAATTAATGATTCATAATCGATTGGTGTATCTAAGTCTTTTTCAGTTAAACAACCACCGGAAGGACCACCAGTTTGAATAGCTTTAAATTTCTTACCATTTGGGATGCCACCACCAATATCGTAAATTAATTCACGTAAGGTTGTACCCATTGGTACTTCTACTAAGCCAACGTTGTTAATCTTGCCACCTAAAGCAAACACTTTAGTGCCTTTAGATTTTTCTGTACCAATACTAGCAAAATTCTTTGCCCCTTCTCTAAGAACATAAGGAACTGTTGCTAAGGTTTCAACGTTATTAATAATAGTTGGTTTACCCCATAAACCTTTTACAGCAGGGAATGGAGGACGAGGACGTGGCATACCACGTTTACCTTCAATAGAGTTAAGTAAAGCAGTTTCTTCACCACAAACGAAAGCGCCTGCGCCTAATCTAATATGAACATCAAAGGAGAAATCAGTACCTAAAATATGTTCACCTAATAAACCAATTTCATGAGCTTCTTTAATGGCAATTTCTAATCTCTTAACAGCGATTGGATATTCCGCACGAACATAGAAATAACCATTGTTTGCTCCAATTGCATAGCCCGCAATCATCATACCTTCAATAACGGCTAATGGGTTACCTTCTAAAATAGAACGGTCCATAAATGCACCTGGGTCACCTTCGTCACCGTTACAGACAACATATTTAGTGTCATTAACTTGGTCATGGGCAAATTGCCATTTACGACCAGTTGGGAAGCCTGCGCCACCACGGCCACGTAAGCCGGCAGCTAAAACTTCATTAATTACTTCTTGTGGATCCATTGATAAGGCTCTCTTCAAACCTTTGAATGCTCCATCACCTAATGCTTCATCAATGTTTTCTGGGTTAATCACACCACAACCATGTAAAGCAATGCGGCGTTGTTTTTTATAGAAGTTAATATCATCTTGTCTCACCACTTTTTCTTTAGTAGCAGGATCAACGAAAAGTAATCTTTCCACTACTTCATGGTTAACAATATCTTTTTCTACAATTTCTTTTACATCTGCGAGTTTAACTCCGCGATATAAAGTATCTTCTGGATAAATCTTCACGAATGGGCCTTGAGAGCAGAAGCCAAAGCAACCAACAATATTAACAGTGACTTTATCTTCAATACCTAATTCTTTAATTTCTTTTTCAAATTCATGTTTTAAGTCTTCTGAACCTGATGATAAACAGCCTGTACCACCACAAAGTACAATCGCTCTTTTACCATCTAAGCCTTTGAATTTCTTTTCTAAGCATTTACCGCAATGAGAGAGGCGTTCATCTAATTGCTCAATAGTTTTAATCTTTTCCATAACTAGTTAGCTTCCTCCAAATCACGATAATGTTTAATAATCTTTGCGACATCGTCGACTTTTACTTGTGGCCAAACTTTTCCATTAATAGAAACAGCTGGTGCAATTGCACACGCACCAACACAACGTAAGACGTCTAATGTGAATAAACCGTCTTCAGTTGTTTGACCAGCTTGAATGTTAAGTAATTGAGCAAATTTGTCTAACACTAATTGTGCTCCTTTAACATAACATGCTGTACCTAAGCAAACACCAATAACGTATTTGCCTTTTGGATTGAGTGAGAAGAACGAATAAAATGTCACAACACCATAAATTTCTGATACTGGATATCCAGTTAATTCTGAAACTAATTCTTGCACTTCAAGAGGAACATAGCCGAATTCCTTTTGAATTGCTTCAAGAATCATAATTAAAGGTGTAGGTTCATTTTTATAGCGTTCACAAATTTCTGTAATTTGTTTTACAGCTTGTGGTTGTAAATGTGCCATAGAAATCCTCCTATAGATTTAAAATAATCAGCATTTAAATTATACGTGCGGGAGCGCATTAAAACAATTATTAAATATTAAAAAATATGAAATCGGGATTAATTTATAAAAATAGGTACCGATTTCTTAATATGACATGATTATTTTTTAATAGGGAAGATTCATATCAATGACTTGGTAAAGATTGGATTATAAAAAAAGGGAGTTAAACATTAGATAAGATATTATTTTTTAAACTTTAATTATTAGGTATCGATGCAAGCATATAATAC
>CAVEYA010000053.1:0-17615 GCA_963619935.1 bacterium
ATTCTAGCATTATAAAAATATTTTTATGTAAAAATAAATTAAAATGTTACCTTTAAATACGATAAAGTTAAGCATTATATTATTTAATTTTGCTTTGAACAAGAAAGCATATAAAACAAACAAAATAGAAAAAGAGGCGTTAATACGCTCATTGTTATGAGTTTTATAGCCTCTTTAGTTAAAAATTATCGAACCTGTTTTCTCTTTTTAGAAATAAGAAAGCCTAATGATAATAAAGACACAAATGTAGCGGCAATAATAATAATAATAATAATACTGGTATTGTCATTTACTGTTCTAAGAATATTAATATTAGATGAATTGCTCTCTACTCTATCATTTACAAATCGAGCACAGACATCACTATCATAATGTGTAACGCACCAGTCATATAAGGCAAACGCTTGTGCTGTAATATCGCCATTTTCATCAGCGACTACATCTTTAGCAAGTGCTTTAGTGCCTTCTTGTAAAGCATCAAACGCAGTAGCATTTTTATCCCAAGCAGTTTTTAAGGCAGTTTTATCAGTTGTGCCATAAGAGACACAAACAGCAGACAAATCAGCTTTGAAGGTAGTTGCCCAAGAAGCTAATTGATCGCTAAATTTAGCAAACACTGCAACCGCAGTCTTATTAGTGTCCCAAGTATAAATAGTTTCACTAGTAACAGTAACGCCATCAATTTGCCATCCGACAAAATAGTAGCCGTTAACTTCAGAAGTACTTGGAGTTGGTAATTCGCCAATCGCACTATCCTTAGTAACAATTACACTAGAAACATCTTTAAAAGATAAATCTTTTACTAATAAAATTTTATCTCCACCCGCGTGTTGTAAGAAAAATGGAGAGTTTGTACTAAAGTCGGTAGTCCAAGTCACTTTAAATTCAAGAGTAGTCCATGAACTAGCAGTAGCTTCGTTCCAATCTTTAACAAGTCCCCATCCCGCTGTCCAAATGTGGAATTTACAAGAATTATCTGTACCAGACTTAACAGTTAAAGATAAGGTATATTCTTTATTAAGTGTTGGTTTAAATTGACCATTCTTTAAATCAATCACTGTGTAAGTTTCAAAATTAAAGGTGCTATATTCTTCAGAAACAGTGACTGGTTCTTCTTCAGCGTTATTGTCATATAACCACTTCGCGGTTCTAGCTAAGTTACCACCAACATTAGATTCAAATGTTAAAGTTGGATTAATAACTGGATAACTAATTGTAGCTTCTTTATCTTCGCTCCAACTAAAGGTAGAACTTGATGTAATTTCTTCTCCATCAACACTCCAATAACCATTTTCTTTATTTTGGTAATTATAGAATGCTGGTAATTCTCCAATCGCATCACCTTCGTTATAAGTCTTAACAGTTGGGATACAAGAGAAATCATCAACATACATTGTACCCTTACCACCTAAATCAAATAAGCAAGTACCATTGCCTAATTTAGCAGTATCAGTAATAGTAAAAGTAAAATATGCTTCCTTCCATTCGGTAGTCGCATCAGTAACTGATCCTTTAATTAACCAGTCACCTTCCCACTCAAAGGACATACTAGTTAAAGGATCATTCGCATCTGTTTTATATTTAAAATAGACTGCGTAAGTATTTGCTTCAGTAAACGCTGCTCCTGCTGAATTAGCCCAAGCATATACTTTAAATGTGTCTGTACCACTTTGGACAAACTTACCACAGTATCCTCCACTGGCAGTTGAGTCAGCAACATTAGTTTCAGAACTACCATTTGAGTTGCCTGCCCATATGCCCTTAAGGCTAATGTTATCAGTTGTTCCTTTTGCGTAGTTAAAAGTTAAGGTATGAGCAGTTGTAGCTTCGTTTAGCGCTTTATTAGTCATACCACTACTATTAGAAAACGCACCAAAGGATAGGGACGATAAACAAATCCCTAATAATGAGGTCAAAAATAATGACATAAAATACTCCTTTCGTTTTTTATCTTATTTTTATTTATCTTCAAGCTAATCTATTTTAGCTCAAAAACCTTGTTTAATAATGGTTGTGCTCCAGTGATAGGGTCCATTTCCATGACCATCACATCCTTCATATAAGCATTCCATTTATCGACAATCGGTGATTCTTTTTGCACTTTTGCAGCATAATTTACTCCATAAGCACATTCATAATAGCCAAAGACTTCATCACCAGTCATCCAAATCGTATAATTACAAATACCAGCTTCCTTTAATACTTTCACTAAACTAGGCCATATTTCATTATGTCTTTTAATATATTCTTCTTGTTTGCCATCAATAATTTTGGCTTTCCAGGCATACTTTTCCATTTTTATAAGTCCTTTGGTAAACTAGCGGCGGCAATTGATTGCCCCACTCTACGCATATATTCGCTTGGTACATGGAATTTGATATTTTGGTATTGAGGGAATTCACTATATAAAGTCTTTTGAGCAACTTCCATAATTGTGTCTCCGCCTTTTCCCGACATCACTCTACCAAGTAGCATTAAATGTTTTATTTGATAAAATTCCGCATAATACGCGATTGAATAAGCTAAATAAACACCAATGGTTTCAAATATCTTAAGAGCGGATTCATCGTTATTATTTGCGAGATTTTGCACAACTTTTAATTTTTCACCAAGAGATAATTTATCGTCTAATTTAATGTTTACTCTATCTGCCAAACGAATGACTGCGTCTTGGGATAAATATTTACAACCGACCCCATAATCTTTAGACCATTCATCGATTGGAAGATTATCTTGCAAATCAACAGGCACAAAGGCCAATTCATTGAGCCAACCATCTAATAAACCATCTTTATTGACATAGCCCACTGCTTCGCTTGTTCCCATCGCAATACCCAAAACTCCATTGTCTTTGACATCTATCGCACCTGCTAATGCAGTGACATCTCCGTCGTTAGCGACTTCAAAAGGTATTGGATGACCAACTTCTTTTTCTAATTTTTTCACACAGATAATATAAATAAGTTTTTGTTTTTCAAAATCTTCTTTTTTTGTTTTGATAAATAAGGAAGAAACCATTGGCTTTTGATCAATGATAACTCCTGCGGTAGAAACGCCAATCGCGTTAACATCGCCTAATTTATGATAAGCATCTAAAAATGCTTGATATATTTCTTGATAATGGTAATTAATATCTTCTTCTAATTTTGGTTGCCACACAACTTCTTCAGAAAAGATGGTTTTTCCGTCAATTAAAGCAGAGGTTTTTCTATCACTACCACCAGCATCAAAACCAATGCGCTTGCCTTTTAAATGGCCACCAATGGACACTTCTGATTTATTTTCCTTCGGCAATAAATCATAGGTACATTCCACTACGGTAAAAGTGTGTTCATAACAAGTCGACATAAAGTCATAATCAAACGTTCTTAGCCCATCTAAGGCATAAACTTGTTTAATATATTGATATATTTCATGACTACCAGCGATATAAATCTTATAACCACCAACAACCCAAAGAATGGTTTTAATAATACGTTCAACGATTTGTTGATTAAGTTTATCATCTACCCCATTTGGTAATATATCCATCTCATAACGATAGACATAGTGATTATTTCTTTCTATTGCTAAAGCAATATGTACTTTATTATTAAAACTATTAACTTTATTTCTAAAGTCATTTAAGGCTTCAATTAATGGATAAAAAGTTTCATCGAGGACTGGTTTAATCATTACTTAACTCTCTTTCCTAATTTATAAACTTGCTTTACATTTAAATCATCATCAAGGACTACTAAGTCCGCAAGTTTATTAATATTTATTTCACCACGGTCAAATAGTTTCATTGCTCTTGAAGCATTGTATGAAGAAATCTTTGCTAATTCATTTAAAGAAAGATTAGCGACTTCTTTCATATTTTTAACTCCTTGTTCCATAGTTAATATAGAACCCGCTAATGGGCCAGTCTTTAAATAGGCTGCACCATTTTTCTTCACACATTCTAAGCCACAAAAGACAAATTCATTAATATCTGTATTCTTCACTAATAAGGAATCAGTAATCATGATAAAACGATTAGGGCCCACTATTTTATAGAATGTTTTTAAAGTATCTGCACAAACATGAATTTTATCGCATATCACTTCACAATAAAGTGAATCAAAATACATCGCTGCAGTAACAACGCCTGGACTACGATGATGATATGGCGACATTGCATTATGTGTATGTGTTACATTAGTTAATCCGCATTTAATTGCTTCTTCAACATCTTTAAAAGTCGCATCAGTGTGCCCAGAAGAGCAAACTACGCCTTCATTAGTTAAATGTTGAATAAATTCTTTTGCCCCATCTAATTCTGGTGCTAAAGAGATATATTTAACTAAATGATTAGATTCTTTTAAGAATTCATCAAATTCTTCAATATCTGGATTACGAATGAATTCTTCATTCTGTGCACCTTTATATTTCTTTGAAATATATGGTCCTTCCATATGGATACCACATAAAGATGGATTATCCCTAATAGCGTCTTTAATCACATGACACATGTGAAGCATCTTTTCTTTGCTACATGTTTCAGAAGTCGCAAAATAGGAAGTAACACCTTCTTGATATAAAGAGTTAGAGATAGTTTTAATATCTTCTGCATTTGCATCTAAAAAGTCGATACCGCCACTTCCATGAAGATGAATATCAATAAATCCTGGCATAATAATTGAGCCATTTAAATTAATGATATCTTCTTTAGCGTTATCTAAATAAGGATGATGACCGATTTCGCTAATTTTTTCATCCTTGATAACTAGATATCCATCATTAATGATTTCATCTAATAAAACTATTTTTGCGTGATTTAAAATCATATTATTCCTTAATTATTTATTGTTAATAACGCCATCCATGATTTTTAAATTCCATAATTTAGCTAAACCAAGAATGACTTCATCAGGAATTTCATTAATTACATGGCCTAATGTAAGCATATATAATTGGGCGGTTTTTTCCACGGTTTCAATTAAGCCAAAGGCTTCATCAATGTTTTTACCAACACCATAAATGCCGTGGTTAGTCCAAGTGACTAAACGGAATGTTTTCATTTTTTCCGCAGTGGCTTCACCAATTTCATTCGTGCCACAAACCATACATGGTAAAACGCCAACACCTTCTGGGAAAACCACTACAGCTTCAGTGTTAGTTTTCCAAAGTCTACGGGTAAATTCTTTTTCTTCAGTTGGAACTGTCGCTGTCATACAAATTGTGTAAGTTGGATGTGTATGCATAACAATTCTATTTTCAGGATCTACAGTTAATCTTGCGGAATGAGATAATAAGTGAGCAGGGAATTCAGAAGTGAATTTACCACCATCTTTAAATCCCCAAATTAATTCTGCGTTCTTACCACAACCGCAAATATGGACTAAACCTAAATTAGTTTCTGGATCTTTAATGACATTTTTAAAGTATTTGCCTGTGCCAGTGACTAAAAAGTATTTACCACGCACGTTAGTAGGTGCTTCAAAAGATAAAGGGATATCACGGATAACTTTTGGATTTTTGAAGTATTGTTTTACTTCTTCTTCAGTAAGAAGGTAAGAAACATTACCACCATTACGTTCATCCCATCCTTGACGGTACATGTTCGCGGTAATTTCGCTCATTTCTTTAACGAATTTTGAATCAATAAATTTCATAAATCAAAATCTCCTTAATTACGTTTGCTTAAAACATCTTTTTCGTATTGGCGAACTTCTTTAAACCATTCTTCTTCACCTAATACGCCTTGTTTTTTGCAATATTCATTCCAAACTTCACCCCAAGGTAAGGTTTTAATTTCTTCTTGTAAAGCTAATACCTTTGTGTGGTCATAGCTATCTTGTGCTTCTTTTAATAAATTCCATGGAGTTAATAATGCTTTTAATAAAGCTTTTTCCATATTTCTGGCTCCGATTACTAAAGCCGCAACACGGTTAATTGAAGCATCGAAATAATCTAAACCAATATAACTTCTATTTAAGCCGTTGCATTTAACAAGTTCATCTGCTACTTCTTGTAAATCATCATTAAGTTTTAAAACGTGGTCACTATCCCAACGAACTGGTCTAGAAACGTGAAACGCTAAACGATTAAAGAATGTGAACATAGAAGATATTTTGTCTGCTACATTTTCCGTTGGATGGAAATGTCCAGTATCTAATAAATTTAAAATATTTCTTGTCGCTGCATAGTTTAAGTAGAATTCGTTAGAACCGACTGTGTAACTTTCAACCCCAATACCAAATACTTTAGATTCCACAGAAACATCCATTACTTTCTTATCGTATTTATAGGATGAAAGTATTTCATCTAATGATTCCTTTAATCTTTGACGAGGACCAATACGATCAGCAGGGCTATCCTTTAATCCATCAGGAATCCAGATATTCATTAAAGCTTTTTGTTTTAATTCTTTACCAAAATATTCTGTAACCTTTAAAGAATTGACACAGTGTTTAATCCAATAATCTCTCACTTTTTTGTCAGGAGAAGATAATGACAAGCCATCTACTAACATTGGGCTAGAGAAGATGGTTGGATTATAGTCTAAACCCAATCCTCTTTCTTTTGCGTATTCAACCCAATCTTTAAATTGTTCAGGACCTACATCAGCACGATCCACAATCTTACCGGTTTGATAAATTGCATGTAAATTAATTTTCTTTTTACCTGGAATGAACTTAAGTGCTTCATCTAAGTCTTGAGTCAATTCCTTGAAATTTCTTGCTTTTCCTGGATAATTACCAGTGGTTTGAATTCCACCTGTTAACGCTCCTGCGTTTTCAAAACCATTAATATCATCTAATTGCCAACAATGCAATGAAATTGGTGTTTTAGCAAGTTCACGCATAGCAGCGTTGACATCAACGCCGTATTTTTTGAATAATTCTTTTGTTTCTTTTCTCATAATCTTGTTACTTTCTCCTGTATTTTTATATTTCCAAGTGATGTCGCTTCTATTGGAAGAGCCACCACTTTTTTAGCTGTTTCTTGTTCAATCAATTTGTTTAAATATTGATTCTTCGCGCCACCACCAACAATATAAACACTATTGAATTTTCGATTAGTGGTATTTTCTAATTCATCAAATACCTTTTTATAGGCTTTGACCATAGAATGATAAATACTCGCAAATAGTTCTAAATCATTCTTAGGCGGATTATCTTTTAATAAATTAAGTACCGCTTTTTTCATATTTTTAGGTGCCACCAAAGTATTATCATTAACATCAAATGTTTGGTTATATGTGACTTCATCAATATTTTGAATTAATTTAATAAAATCAATATTTTCTTCTTTAGCGATTTGATTAACAATCCACATACCCATCACATTTTTTAAATAACGAATATAATTCACTCCACCTTCATTGGTGAAATTAGCGGATAATGATTTTTCATTACAAACAGCGTCTTTATTTTTAATTCCGATTAATGACCAAGTTCCACTGCTAATAATAATTCCATCACTTGGTACATCAACTGCTTCAAAAGCAGAAGCAGTATCATGTGAAGCACAAAGTATGACTTTAGTTTGCCCACCAACTTCTTGACTAACTTCTTTAGTTAGCTCTCCAAGAATAGTTCCCGGCATACTAATGTCTTTAAATAATTTTCTTGGTAAACCTAATTTATCTAAAAGTTCAAAAGCATATTTTTTATCTTTAGCGTTTAATAACGCTCCTGTAGATTCATCTGTGTATTCATGATTTTTAATACCGGTTAATTTATAAGAGAAATAAGAAGGAAGCATTAAATAATCAGTCGCATTATCTAATCTGCCTTTCTTTAAATCATTAAATAACTGATAAATAGTGTTAAAGTTAGCAAATTGAATACCAGTGGTTAAATACAATTCTTCAAATGGAATGATCTTAGAGACTTCTAGACTAGCCTTTTCATTACGAGCGTTACGATAGGCATAGAAAGGTGGTATTTCCTTTTCTCCGTTCATTAAGACATAATCCACACCCCATGTATCAATCGCTAATGATTCGATATGAGGATATTTAATAAATGCTTTTTTAATTCCGTTTTTAATTTCTTGTAATAAACGTGGAATGTCCCACACTAAGCCATCGTTAGAGTCATCCATTCCTGTTTTAAAACGATATATTTCTTCAAGAGCAAAACCATCATTAGTCCTATAACCAATGACATGTCTACCACTTGTAGCACCTAAATCGATTGCTAAATAATATTTCATATTATCATTATGTTCCTTTAATACCGTTTTTGTAAATCAATAAGAAGTAATGTTTTTGTTTATTTTATCTATTTTTTAGTTCCACGATTTTCTTATTTAATCTCGAATCTTCCGCAGCGTACACCACTAAATGGCCATTAATAGAATCACTTAATTTTGTAATGGAGATAGAAGATTTATCACCATTAAGATAATTAATTAATTCATGCATAATTGCATAGTCACCACCATTGTGGCCAGCGCCCATATGTCCTTGTACTTTATTTTGATTTAAGATTAACTCATTAATATCAAAAACTTGTGTGTCAGGAATTGTAGAATGTACATTATTCTTTCTTAAATAAATAACGCCCTTTTCTAAATTACCTTCAATTTCACCTTCTGTACCAATCACTAAGATTGTACGGCCTGCTGTTGGCGCTCCCCCTGTTAGCATAAAATTAGCCACAGAACCATCTTTAAAATCCACAATTGTGGTTTGTCTATCCACCACATTTGCGTTAGGCACTTTATAAATGCAACGACCAAAATCATTAGTTTTTAAAAATTCTAATTTTTCCTCTTTCGTAGGATTTTCTTTATTTAATTGCACGAATGTTAATTCACTAGAATAGTTATTTTCTAAATACATTCTAATCGCAGAATATAAACAGTTTCTTTCTAAAGGACAGTTATAGCAAAATTCAGTAGACTCCTTAGGAGCGTCTTTTAAATTATAAAAATATCGACCGCCAAAGCTTGCTATTTTACTAGGTGTCGTTTGATTATTTAACCAGCATAAGATGTCAATATCATGACAAGATTTTGCAAGCAATAAATCACTGCCGCAAATAACGTTGTTATTCCATTTACCACGCACATAACTGCCTGCATAATGTGCGGCACCAACATGTTCCGCCATTTCAATAGTTTTAATATGACCAACTTCCCCATTTAAAATTAATTGTTTAATTTGTTTATAAAATGGAGTGTATCTTAAAACATGACCTACAAACACTTGTGTATGGTATTTATTTGCTGTTTTTTCAATTTCTAATAATTGCTTTTCGTTATTTACAATTGGTTTTTCCGTCAATACTGCTTTACCGGTTTTTAATAAAGGCATTAATGTCTCAAAATGTTGTTGATCCATCGTGCCATTAATATATAAATCAATATCGATGGTAGATTTTATTAAATCATCAAGAGAAGTAAATAATTGTTCATCTTTTAAATTAAATTTTTCTTTTGCTAATTTTAAACGGAATGGATTAACATCACATACCGCTACAATGCTCATTCTTTCAGGATCAATAGCAGCGTAATTTGCGTAAATTGAACCACGGTCTCCATAACCCACTACACAAGCTTTAATGTTCATAACTTGTACCTCACTTAATAAAAATTATTTCATGACTCTTGATATTAATATCATGTTTAACTCTGTTAACATCATAAAATGATGTCTTAATATCTTGGTCAGAATTATTAATTAAAGAATATTTATTTTCATGTTCATAGAAATAACAATCCACTAAAACATGATCTGTAGAGCAGCATTTTAAATATTGTTCTTTTTTACTCGCATATAATAATGCGTTATATAAAAGTTTTTTTGAATTAAATGATTGATATAAACTAGAGAAATAAACCGCTCTACCATTACCGTAATCATTAACGGCTAAATCAACATTTATATTATTAAAAGCGTTAGGCGAAGAATAAGGCATATAATGACTCTTAAGAACCTTCGCGGTAGTTGGATAAACGCTATTCACGATATTGTTAAAATAAATATCAGTCATTTCGACACCATCGATAATAAAATGATGTTCAATATCTTTATCGAACAAACGACGATTAAATAAAGTTAATCCACTTTCTTTTTCAAGACCAAACACATCACCTAATTGAATATTTTTACCTTGATATGAGCATTCACTAATACGGTCAAATCCAATTAAACCACCACCATTATAAACAAACTTTTTAATTGCAGTGATTAATTGACTATTTTTCCAAATATCTCCACCATGGAAAGAAGTATTATATAACCCAAAATTCATTAATACATCAATACCATCTAATTTCTCATTTATGACATCTTCAAAAGAAATAAATTTTACATTAACTGGTAATGCCGCTAAAGCAGGAAGTATTGCGTTTAAATGCATTGCTTCTTTAGAAAGATAAGAAACATGTGGTGAATTAATCGACCAAGAATCAAATCTACCAAAGGTAGAAATAACACCTACGGTTAAAAATGTTTTTGCTTGATTATCACCAATTTCACTTTTAATGAAACGGAATTCATCACAAATTTCAGCTACTCTTTTAACAAATTTAGGATATGTTTCTAATTGCTTTAAATATCCCCCAAATCCCAAACGATCAATCGGTTTAATGAGTAATCCTTGTTTAATTTGATTAAAACTATAATTAATCGCATTTACTCCATAGTCATCATTTAATAATTCATTTGGGAAGAAATAAGGATTCATTCTAATTTCTTTTTTTGGTGCATTAGAGTCCACTAATTGACGGTAATAAACTAAATCATTAGGAGCCCCTACTACCATATCTAAACCGATAGAATCAAAATATGGATTATATGGTTCCACGCCAATACGATGGTCACCATCAAACATTAATGTTGTTTTATGATATTTATGGGCTAAATCAACAAACATTTTTGCCCATTTCGCACATTGTCTTTGCACTAAATCAATATAGTCGCGCATCGCTTTATCTGGAATGACAAAGCGATTTGCCATATTACCACCATTGATTAAACTTTCAGTCTTAATCTCATAGCCATATTCTTGTTTAAATAAATCAAACATCGCAGGAGAAGCAGTAAAGTTATAGATATACCAATCCCAACTAGTTTGTGTAAAACCATCTTTAAAAATAATAAAGAAATTATAGAAGAATGTAGTGAAACGAATCACATCGACATCTGGATTATTTTTTAAGAATTCTTCAAATCTAGATAGCATATGGTTTAATGCTTCTGGATAGATAGGATCTAAATCCATATCAATCGGCACATCTTTCCAATGATTAGAATGATAATTATAAATTTGCACTGCATCCCAAGTATTCACACCAAAGAAATTCACTGTGTATTCATGGAATCGGACAGGATTATTAATAATAACGGTTTTATCACCATCAAAAGTATAATCTAGATGTTCTTGACCAGTTGTCCGGTCAAATACTTGCCAATATTGACGATAGTTATAACCATTAACTTTGATTGATTTTTCAAAAACGCCATCTAAAAGATTAATTTTTAATTCTTGATCGTTATAGGCTGTCACACGTGGTGACATTAATAAAACATTTTGTAAGTATTCAGGGTGTTTTAAAGCATATTCATGGTCCTCACGGACAATGAAATAAGATTTATACACTAAAGTATTAAATTGCTTTAAATCATGTGGGAGTTTAACCCCATCGCAATCTCTAATTGCGTCTGCTTTAAATAATTTAATATACTTTTTTGTTCCTTCAATGAATGTTTCATCAGTAGGAATAACAATTAAACCCTGATCTTTTTTCATAATGCTAACCTAAATAATTGATACGTGAATTGTAATAGTAGCTACGTTGCCTGTTAAATCAGTGGCAGTTAATAATAAATCACCACTATTGACTAAACGATTTAAACAATTCATGACATTGTTTGTATCGTTAATTTTAATATCTAATTTTCCATCAATTTCATCTAAAGCAGTTAAGTTATTGAATAAATAGGTATTTTTATTAACTTTAATAGTTAATTCAGTTTTATTAAATTCACTATTATTCATATAGAACTTAGGCGCATTAGTGTCTTTAGCTAAGATTTGCATAGATTCACTAATGGCTGTCACTGATGTACGGTTAAATGCATCTGTAATAACAACTTTTTGATATAAATTTTTACCCACATCTTCTTCACTAAGTGTGTCTTTACTTGTAGTAGATGTTTTGGAAACTAACCATGAATAGGAAGCCACTAAAGGCTTATCGCTATAATAGTCGAAGCCTTCAAATGTAGTCATAATTTGATGGTCTAAACGATGATCAGTTGGGAAGTTCACAACAACACTTGGTGTTAAATATGCGGTGATATCACTATTAACCACTGTTGAAACAGTTAATTCATCACCAGTGTTTGAAACCCATTTTGCTCCAGCTTCTGCAGTTGGAATGTCACTTAAATTAGTGCCTTCTAAGAAAGAATATTCTTCGATTTCATGAATATAGAAATCTTCAACAATCACTGTGCCTTCACTTCCACTTCCAATGTAGGCAATTTGAATATCAAAGAATGACTTGCCTCCAGAAAGAGCAGGAGCAACAAAGTCGTAGGAATAGGATGATAAAGTTTCTTTTTGCACAAAGGTTTTTAATGTGCTTGACCAGTCATTATTAATCACTAAATGAACTTTACTTGTTCCAGTTTGAATTTTCATTTCAAGATGATATTTTTGACCTTCAACAATATTGTCTAACATTGTTCTATACATTAAAGTATTTTCACCTGTAATGACTAGCTTTTCATCATCTTGTGTTAATGAACTACTAACATTATTTTGTTTATACCATTTATGAGTAGTCGCAATATTTTGACGATGCGCTTCATTATATTTATGATAGGTAACTTTATAAGTAGATTTTAATTTCTCATATTGGCTAGTTAAGCTAACACTACCAGTTGGTACGTATGTTGAGTCAATCTTTGTCTCATTAAGATACCAGCCTTTGAATTCATAACCACTATGAGATGTTCCTTCTGGTAATGTGCCAATTGCGTCACCAGGAACAACACTATTTTCTACTATTTTAGTAACTTTTAAATTTTTGAGAGTAATTGTTTGATTATCACCCGCGTTAAAATGGAAGTCTAAAAGTAATAAACCAGAAGCATCACTAGTTAGGTTAATAGTTTGTCTAGTATATTCAGATAAATCCTTCCAACCATTTAGAATTTCTGCTTTCCAAGCTGAATCAATATTGTATTGAAGTGATAAATAAACATTGCCACTAGTTTTCATATCGAAGCTAATTTCATAGTTATTACCCACTGCTAAAGCAGTTTCATTACTATCATAACAACGATAAGTTAAATTACTGGTAGTTCTAGATAAAGTAATTTCATCTTCTGAAATAGTTGGTAATGTACAACCACCGCCATCATGCCAATAATCTAATTTAGAAGTTAAAGATATTGGAGATTCATAACGATAAGTAACTTTATATTGGCTTTCTGGATAGCTAATTGTAGCTTCTTTATCTTCGCTCCAACTAAAGGTAGAACTTGATGTAATTTCTTCTCCATCAACACTCCAATAACCATTTTCTTTATTTTGGTAATTATAGAATGCTGGTAATTCTCCAATCGCATCACCTTCGTTATAAGTCTTAACAGTTGGGATACAAGAGAAATCATCAACATACATTGTACCCTTACCACCTAAATCAAATAAGCAAGTACCATTGCCTAATTTAGCAGTATCAGTAATAGTAAAAGTAAAATATGCTTCCTTCCATTCGGTAGTCGCATCAGTAACTGATCCTTTAATTAACCAGTCACCTTCCCACTCAAAGGACATACTAGTTAAAGGATCATTCGCATCTGTTTTATATTTAAAATAGACTGCGTAAGTATTTGCTTCAGTAAAGGCTGTTTTTGCTGAATTAGCCCAAGCAAATACTTTATAAGTTGTAGTTCCTGTTTGAGTAAGTTTACAACAATATCCTCCACTGGCAGTTGAGTCAACCACATTACCTTCAAGGCTGCCTTCACCACCACCGGCCCATATGCCTAGAAGGCTAATGTTATCAGTTGTTCCTTTTGCGTAGTTAAAAGTTAAGGTATGGCTACCTTCAGCGTTTACTTTAATCGCATTATTGCTTGTAAGAGATAAAGTACCTAAGAACGCTAATCCAAGAGAAAGTGTATAAAATAATGTATTCTTTTTCATACTATCTATCCTCCAAAATATTATTGGTAATTTGAGAAATTTCAGCTTCCGTTAAAATGTTATTTTTAGTTAAGAAATTAGTAATCTTTTCTTGTGTATTTTTGCCATCTTGTAAACTAATTAAGTTTGTAATGACACTTTGAATGCTTTCAAATAACACACTGGCTTTAGCTCCATCATTTTGTCCAGCTTTACTCAAAGTAGAAACAAAATAATCACGGTAGATATCTATTTCGCTTACACCAGCAAGGGCTAAAAGAATAGCATTTAATGTACCAGTTCTATCTCTACCAATTGCACAGTGGAAAATTACTGGATAAGCATTTTGATCAGTAAAGACTAATAGTTCTTCACGTAATGCATCATAGCCAGACACTTTTGATGTTTCAGCAGTTTCATTAATACCTGTTTTATTAGCTTGGCCAGCATAATAAGTAACTGCACCTTCAGTTCTAGAAACATATTTGTAGTTAACATCGTTGCCTAATGGAGAAACACCATTTAAGTCGCTTCTTTCACTTTCGCTTCTTAAATCTAAATCAGTTTTAATATTTAAAAGGTCTTTGGCAAATACTTTTGTGTCTTTATTAGCTTTATCGAAGTTTGCACTTCTAAAGACAACACCTTGTTTTAACTTTTTACCTTCAATTGTGCTTTGATACGCTAAAGCGTCACGAAGATTATCGATTACATTAGAAGGATCTTTAAATGTTCTTGCACCATTTGGAGTGGTAAAGGCATAAACATTAGATTCTTCAATTAACTCACGTTCACCGCTAGAGTTAGTTATATAAGATTTAATACGATAATAGTAATCAGTGCATGTTTCTAAAATAGCTTCTGTTTTTACCTTATTATCAAAAGTAACAATAGAGATGATATCGTCACTATTAGTGAAGTTTTGGTCTTTAGAAATTTCCACGACATGATATTCATAATCGACATTAAAACCAGTTTTATAAGTCCATGAAATAGTAACGCCGGTATTATAAATATCAGTCACTTTATTGTCCATCAATACTTGTAAAGCGTCAGTATTTACATTTACGTGCCCATCTTTTTCGGTAACACATTGATTAACACTAATTAAATTATTATTAATAATGTTAGTGTCAGTAACGCATTCATAAGCATCAATCTTACGAATTAAGCGTTTAGCCATTTTATCGCTGTAATACATATATGTGCTTTCACTGGTGATGATTTTATCATCAATAGTCCAATTATATTCATATTTATTAGTAGGTTTGTCGTTATCCGTTGGAACTTCTGGAAGAGTGCCTAACACTTGACCATATGTATATTCTTGAACAGTTGTTAAATTTTCAAATGATAACTTATATTTAACAACTATATAGTCAACTTCTGCAATTTTGTTAGAAGTCCATTTATAGACAGTGTCTTGATTAATTTCTTCATTATCAATCTTCCAATTCGAATTAGCAGTAAAGCCGGTTTTTTCTGGAATAGCAGGCAATTCTCCAATCCTTTCGTTATATTTAATTCTTTTTGTTTCGGAAGTGCCATCAAAAGAAAGCAAATATGAAACTGCGTCATAATTCGCAATTGCGACTTTATTTTCATGATAGGCATAAATAGATTCGTTATTGATTGTTTGACCATCAATTGCCCAATAGCCATCATATCCAGGACATTCAGGAACATCTGGTAAATTTGATAAAGTGTGACCAAATTGTATTTTAATAGAGGCTACTTCTCCATATTCTGATTCAAATGACAGAGTGTAATACTTTTGACTACTCGTTTCATTAGAACAAGAACATAGAGTTAATAAAGTTGAAGCAAGTAAAAGTGTGACTTTTTTCATAAATTATTTCCTTTCTATATCAACTATTATCTCTTTTGGTTTTTTAATTATTTTTATTTCACTAGGAGTGATTTTTAGCATTAATTTTCCATATTTTGTTGGATAAGTAAAATTAATAAAAGCTAAATCGCCTAAGTGAGGTGAAACAATATAAGAATTTTCATTAATCTTTTTTAAGCCTACAACATGTTCCGTAATATAAGGAATAGGGCCAACGCTCCAGCCATGGCATAAAGAATGACGATATCCTTTATAGCAGAAACGTCCGTATGTCGCATGAAAATCAGTCTTACCACTATTTGGTAATTCATCTAACTTCAAAGCGTTATCTAACCAGCTCAAACCAAAATCTTCAAAGAATGATGTTGCGTGAAGTGATAGCATACCACCGTAATATTTACGAATATCATCTAAAGCATCATTATATAAGCCAAGTTTAGCCTTTGCGCTTAAAATGAAGTAACTATAGAATGTTGAATATTTATTCGCACCATTATTTTTTATGAATTCTTGGTTTTCTTTACTTGATAAACCCGCTAATTCAATTAAAGAAGCAACGGATAAAAATCCTTTCGCCGTTAATTTATTTAAAGACAATTTATCTAATATTTCATCAAGGTTATCGTCAGTAATATTTAAAGAATTAAATACATCTTTTATTGAAGATAACGTTAAATAAGTTAACGCTACTACTCCGACATTTTCATCTTCTTGATTTTCTTTTGCACCATGTGTTGGCCAATCAATAAAGTTAAATGGTAGTAATACTTTATGGTCATCAGTAATATCTTTTCGAATTTCTTTTAAAATATCTTTGATTAAAGTAGTCTTACTTAAAAAATATTTTTGGTCATGATCAAATTCATATTTTTTAATTAAAACCATTATCCACCATAAAGAATAAGTAGAAGGCACCATACTATTAACGTAGGTGTTATCAGAAATGTAAGAGAGAACTTCGTCTTCCGTGAATTCTAATACATTCTTATATTCACTAGTTTTATTATATAAACAAGTCAAAGCTAATAATTCGATATAAGAGTCGCCAACCCAGCATAAACGGTCTCTTTTAACGCCATCCCACACTATGCCATTATGAAGATTTAAACGTAAAGTATGTTCACAAGTTTGATAAATTTTATTTAATAGTTCATCATTACATTCAAATTTACCAATAGTTGGCCTATTATCAACATCAACTGCTGTATAGATAGCGGCTAAATTTAAAGCGTCGCCACTAAAATCAATTCTTAAAAATCTATAACCAGTATTACCATATGTGACATCGCTAATTCCTGATGCGGTAATATAAAAATCTCTTAAAGCGTGGTCGTTAGTAGCATTATTTTCACCAACATTTGCGTTAACTTCACCAAGAGATTCGCCAAATCTTAATCTAATCTTGCCATTTGGGGTAATGCCTTGGATTAATAAACGGACACCACCACAGGTCTCTATACCAAAATCAAAAACGATATAAGAACCATCAATAAAAGAAGCATAAGAATTATTAATAATCTTAATTTGCTTAAAACTATTTTTTAATAAAATAGAAGCGTTACTAACTTTTTCTGATTGTAATATTTTTTTAAATTTATAATATTTCATAATTAATTAACTAAATTGTTTTTAAATAATTCTTTTAATTC
>CAVEYA010000054.1:0-4121 GCA_963619935.1 bacterium
AACATACATAGGTCCAGCCTGGCAGTATTTTTATTTATCACCTAATAATTGATGATTAAAACAAAATATTTTAAAACAATATTTGTTGTCTTGTTTTTATAATATCACTAACAAATAGATTTAATCTAAGTTTAAGAATTAAATACAAAATTATGTATTAATTAAGGCCTAAAGCTTTTTTATATAAATGATATGAGGTGCCTTCTCTATTAAAACATATCACTACTTCATCAAAGTCTTTCGCATACTTATTAATTACTGATAAAGCAATCTCACATGCTTTATCTTTTGGAAAGCTAAAAATACCAGTAGAGATACATGGCAAAGCAATCGAACGAATATTATTTTCTTTTGCGACTTTAAAAGTATTTTCGTACGCTAAACGGAGGAGTTCTTCTGGGTTAGGATCTTCAAAATATTTTGGCCCAACTGTGTGGATGATGTATTTAGCCTTTAAATGGCAACCACTAGTTAAAGTAGCAGATCCTACTTTTTGTGTTCCCTTAGCGTTGCATTCTTTTGCTAATTCATCAGCACCAGCAGCATCAAAGATATCACCACAGACTCCACCACCATTGCATAAATATTTGTTAGCGGCGTTCACCACCGCATCACCTTCATAATTAGCAATGTTACCTACTCTTAATTTAATGTTGTTTTCCATCTTGTTATCTCCTTTAAATAACTCATATTTCTTAACATCTTCTTTTGTAATACTTGTAAGCACTCTACATATATTGCTTACTACAATTACATTATTTTTAAACACCACTTTCGCGGTATCAAAGATAACTAAATTATAATTGGAATGAAATTATTATCAAGGGCGATATTTGTCCTATAATCACAATAAAAGGTGGAGCGATATTCGCTAAACCTTTAATACAACCAATCATTATTGAATAGTTACCTAACAAGATGACATTTTGTCATCCTTTATTGTTGCTTATTTTAAATTTTAACAATATTTATGAAGTTCCCTTTTCGAATAATCCATGAGTAATTGTGTTCTTTTGGACGATGATATAAACGATATTTATTTAAATGGTTTAACACTAAGGAAGCCACATCATATTCCAATTGATTTCTTTTTGAAACACCCACTAAATGGTGTTCCTTTTTATAGTTATCTAAATCCTTAGATGTAAATACCTTATTATTCTTCATCATCAATTTAAAATAATCTCTCAATGATTTATTTACCTTTCTTCTTTTAATATCATCAATTGTTTTAATTTGAGAGGTCGCACTACTTGCGGAACCATAGGCATATCTAAATCCATGCGTGTCAGCGAATTGTTTTAAAAGTTGGAACTTTCTTAGATTCTCATAATTCACCATTTGAATGACAGGTTTTACTTCATAAATTAAAATGGTTTTATTCTTAAAATAGATTAATAGGTCAGGATAGTATTTATGCTTACCATCATAATAAGGAATCGCAAAATCCTGACCTCTTATATCTATTACATGTGGATCCTTATTATAACGATTAAAGATAGTCTTTTCATAAGAAGAACCAACATAGAATTGAAATCCTGTTTTGCTTGTTACTAATAATTCTTTTTTCACAATAACGTTCTTCCCTTTCTTTTTAAAATCAGCAAGACTGGTAAACTCTTCATAAGTAAACTTTCGATATTTAGTTAGCATAACTTCTACCTCTTTCATTGGTATTATTAACCACTTAAAAAGTAGAAAAAAGAGTAATCTAGAAGGCGCATAATGCACCCCCGAAGATTGGCGTGTTTGCTTGCTTACGCGTAAGCGTATATGAGTGCTTATACGCATAATGCGCCTACTTGCTTACAAAGCACGAGCAAGCAAGCACACGCGTATCATTATTATGAATAGTTATTTATAATGCGACCTGTTTTGATTCATTAATTTACTATATACTACTTTTCTTCCGTTTCATAACTTGCAAAATAGTCTAATAAATCTTCAACATCACAATTTAATACTTTGCTTAAATTTAACACCGATGAAGCAGCGGCTTTGTTAATATCTTTTGTACATAGTTCTCTGAAGACATCTGCTTTTGTTGCTTCATAGCCTCTAGTTTCTTTTAATCTTACTCTTTGGTCATAAACAATCATAATTTTACTCCTCTTTATTTTGTTCAGGTTCTGGCACCTCAATATTTTGTAATGCAAACCAAACTCTTTTTCCAAAATCAGATAGTTGTAAAAGGTATTTATGAATAATTGATTTCATATTGTCTCCATTTAGTCCCAATATAGAAGTACACAATTAATATACTTCTTTAGAAGTAAAACAAAAGTAAAATATGAAAGTGCCACTTTCCCTAAAATGTTTTAATGCAAAATGTGCCACTTTCCCTAAATTCTTGAACGTATTTGTCTATTCATTAACACCACTTTCAAGGTTCCTATTAACTATTTAAACTATTTCAATTCCATAAATGATAAAATTAAATATATGAATAAAGAAGAAGCATATCGTATCTTATCTAGATTTGAAAGAAACGATAATCAAACAGAACAAGATGAATTTACTGCGATTGAAGCGGCTAATTATTTAGTGGAAGTAGAAAATGATCACGTTGCTATGCAATTTTTAGGTGGATTATATTACGAAAAACAAAAATATGATTTAGCAGAGAAATATTATTTACTCGCCGATGAAAATGGTGATAAATACGCTCCTGTGGGGTTAGGGTTTATTTATTATTATGGACGTAATGGAGCAAAAGATTTTAAAAAGGCATTCTATTACTTTAATAAAGGAAAAGGCTACGGGAACATGGAAGCCGCAATGAAAATTGCGGATATGTATCATAATGGCTATGGTTGTGAAAAAGATGATGTTAAATATAAAGAAACACTTTTAGAAATTTATGAAAAGATAAAAGATACAGACCAACTATTTGATCCATATCCAGAAGTGGCTCATCGTTTAGCGGAAATCTATATTAATGAAAGCACTAATTTAGATGAGGCAAGAGAAATGCTTGTCAAAGCTAAATCTTTCATTACTCAAAGAATTAGATATAACTCATTTTGGGGCAACTTTATTGTATGCCGCAGAGTGGTTACTTTATTGTATAAAGTCATACCATTTGAAGAAGAATTCATGGATAGTTTTGATTTATTCTATCTATTCACTAAACCACACAAGGTGAGTTTTGTTTATCATAATAAAGATTATCTTATTGAATCATTTTTCGATGAAGAGCAAATGCGTGTGAAATGTAATAATGTTTTGTATAAATCAACAGAAGACTTTTTAACTAAGGCAAAGTTTAATGGTAAACATATTTATATCATCGAATATGATGGTGATTATCATTACTTTCAAATAATTGAATAATATGGAAAATAAATTAATTATCTACGAATCATTATTAAATGAATTAGCATCATTAGAAAAAGAGTGCATTAATATCAGTGCACACTACTATGATGAATTTGGTGATGAATTAACTTATATTATGGCGTTGAAAATAGATTCCATCGCAATTAAAAAGAAAATTAATTACTGTATGCGTCAACTTAATCATCAAAAAGAAATTGATTTTGATGAGATGGAAAAAGAAGTTAATAAAGCGATGAAAGAATCTCGTCGTGATTTAGCAAATTTAATCTCTTACACTAAATCAATAGAAGAAGCCAAGTGGCGGTCTATCACATTTGATGAAAAAAAGAAAATTAAAAATCTCTATTATAAGATTGTTCATTTAATTCACCCAGATTTGCATCCTGAATTATATAAGAACAAGAAAATTAAAAATCTATGGCAAAAGTGCGTTGATTATTACCAATTAAATGACGAAAAAAAGTTAAAGCGCGTATATGATGAGGTTTTATTAATTGTGGATAAAGATAGCCCTATTATCGTACAAGATATTGATGAAAAGATATCTGCGTTAGAGGAAGAAATTTCCGAAATTCAAGAACATGAACCATATATTTTTAAACATGTGTTGGAAGACGAATATCAAATATTCTCATTTCATAAACTGAACGAAAAAGAGATTCGTTATTACAAAAGATATATTAAAAAATTAAATAAAGAATTAGATGGTTTTAAGAAATTTGAAAAGGTTAGGTTTGATGCATAATGAAAAATAAATTAGTTAAAATTGATCAAAATTTAAT
>CAVEYA010000055.1:0-9466 GCA_963619935.1 bacterium
GTATTATTTGATATCAAAATTACGATTAACTTTATAGGATTCTTATCGAATGAGATTTCCAAAAAAGTTTGTGTGTTAAGCCAAAACCTTACCTATTTATTTATACATAATATAATTGATTTATTCATCTTCATTCAACTCTCTTTTTAAGGAACAATTCTTTATTATTTTTTGCTCGCATCACTAACACATGCCAAAAACACCTTAAGCATTTTTTAATAACAACCAAAAAAGCGGCACTATAATGCCGCAAATATTTTGGCGCGCCCGAGGCGATTCGAACGTCCGACTCCCTTCTTAGGAGGAAGGTACTCTATCCATCTGAGTTACGGGCGCGTTTATGCTCTATCTATTAATTTAAATAGATTAAACAACATTCTTCTTTTCAATGTTTTCTTTAAAGAAATTAACGATATCTTGATAGACTTCTTCGTGTTCTGTTTCATTTAAGATTTCATGTCTTAAACCTTGATAAATCTTAGTTTGTACATTCTTCACGCCTAAGTCTTTATACATCTTTTCTAGTTTACCAACGGATTTACCATAGTTAGTAACTGGGTCTTCGCTACCAGAGATGATAAAGATATCTAAATCTTTACGAATCTTTTGTAAGAATTTTTTCTTATATAAACGATTCATTCCCTTTAAGAATTCATAGCAGAATCCATTAGTAGGTCCAAATCCACATAATGGATCAGCAATATATTTATCAACATTTTCTTCGTTTACAGATAGCCAATCAGATGGTGTTCTTGGATTTTTAATCTTTTTATTAAAATTACCAAACATTAATTTATTTAATAAACCAGCTTTTTTATTACGGTTCTTTTTATGAACGAGAAGCTTCGCTAAGGTAAAACCAACTGGGACCGCTGGATTCTTGCTTCCAGAGCCGCATAATACGACTTTACTAACGTGTTCGGTATATCTTTGGATATAGTCCTGACACATAAATGAACCCATCGAATGAGAGAAGATAAATGTTGGACGACAAGATATTCTTAATTTAGTCACTAATGCATCAACGGCTTGCACTTGTTTTCTAAAACCAGAAGTTGGCCAAATACCAAGATTAGATAAATCAAAGTTAACGTTTTCACCTTGACCATATGTATCAATACAATAAACATTAAAACCTTCTTTATTTAAGTATTGAGCAAAGTCATCATAACGAGAGGAGGTTTCTTCCATTCCTTCCATAATCACAACATTCGCGATGCTATTTTCAACATGCCAAGATAAGCCATATAACTTATCTCCATTTTTATTAACTAATTCAATTCTTTGTGGTTGACTCATAATTTTTGCTCCTTTTATTTATCATAACCATTTGGATTATTCTTTTGCCAATTCCAGGAATCACGACAAGCATCAATGATATTTAGTTTAGTTTTAAAATTCATTTCTTTATATGCTTTTAAGACTTCTGCATAGTTTTCATCAACATCTCCAGGACGTCTTGGACAAATGACATAAGGAATTTTAATGTTATTTGCTTCTTCAAAAGCGTGGACAAGTTCTAACACACTTGTCCCTTTACCAGTGCCTAAATTATAAATTACTAAGCCTGGTTTAGTGGCTAATTTTCTTAAAGCACATAAGTGTCCATACGCTAAATCGACAACGTGAATATAATCTCTCACACCAGTGCCATCAACTGTCTTGTAATCATTACCATAAACATTTAAATGATCACGTTTACCGACTGCTACTTGAGTGATATATGGCATTAAATTGTTTGGAATACCATTTGGGTCTTCCCCAATTAATCCTGATGGATGTGCACCAATAGGATTAAAGTATCTTAAGATTGCGATATTCGCATCTTTATTTTCTTTCGCATAATCATAAAGCATATATTCAATGTCTAACTTAGTTTGTCCATATGGATTTGTACAACCTCCAATTGGATCATCTTCATTAAGTGGAACATGTTTTGGCACTCCATAGACTGTTGCAGAAGAAGAGAAAACAATATTATGAACATGGAATTCCTTCATTAATTTAAGAAGGACTTTTGAACCACCAATATTGTTTGCGATATATAAATCTGGTTTAGCGACAGATTCTGCGACACTCTTTAATCCAGCAAAATGAATCACATCAGTAATGCTTTCTTTTTCAAATACTGGTCTTAATTCATCTTCGTTTTGCACGGATACTTTATAAAATCTTGGCTTTTTACCGCAAATTTCATAAATACGATTTAATACTTCTGGTTTGCTGTTGCAGTAATTATCAACAATCACAACATCATAACCATGATTAAGTAGTTCAACTACTGTATGGGAACCAATATAACCAGTTCCGCCGGTAACTAAAATTGACATCTTATCTTTTCCTCAATTCTTCAATAATTAATTTACTTGTTAAAGCAGGATTAGCTTTGCCATGGGTAAGTTTCATTACATTACCCACTAAGAAGCCAACCGCTCTATCTTTACCATTTTTATAATCAACAATTGATTGTGGATTAGCTTCTAAGACTTGATTAATAATCTTTAAAAGCTCACCCTCATCACTGATTAATGAAGTGCCCATATCTTTAACTAACTTATCAGGGTCTTCATTATTTTCTTGCATCTTAGTAAATATCTCACGTCCTTGTTTATTACTCACTTTACCGCTTTCAATAAGTTTCAATAACTTAGCGAGGTTATTAGGAGTAACTTTAAATTCTTTGAGAGAAATATCTTCTTTATGAAGAATAGCTTGAATATCTACAAGTAACCAGTTAGCCGCTAATTTAGCGTTGCCTCCATTTTTCACTACTTCATCAAAGTACTCACAAGTATCTTTATTAGAAATTAATAAATTAGAATCGTATTCATTTAATCCTAAAGAGGTATATCTTGCTAATTTGACTTCCGCTAATTCAGGAGATGATTTAATTGCGTCTTCAATAAATTCCTTAGACAACTTTATTGGTGTGATATTTGGTTCGGTGAAGTATTTATAATCAACCGCATCAGTCTTTACACGCATTAAGACAGTTTCTTTACTAGCTTCATCAAATCTTCTCGTTTCTTGTCTTACTTCCCCACCAGAAAGTAAGATTTGTTGTTGACGATTAATTTCAAAATCAATCGCCTTTTGAATATTTACAAAGGAATTTAAGTTTTTAATTTCTACCTTTGTGCCAAACTTTGTGGAACCAATAGGTCTAATAGAGACATTAACGTCGCATCTTAAAGATCCTTCTTCCATCTTTCCATCACTTACTTCAAGGAAGGAAACAATAGAACGAATCTTTTCCGCATATTTCATTGCTTCTTCACCGCTTCTAAGATCTGGTTTAGAAACTATTTCAATAAGAGGAATACCCGCACGGTTATAATCTAATAATGTGCAATCCCAAGAATGGAGTTGCTTACAGGTGTCTTCTTCCATGTGTAGTCTTTCAATACCAATTTTCTTTTTACCCAAAGAAGTATCAATTTCTAAATATCCTTCTTGGCCAATTGGTCTTCTTTGTTGGGTAATTTGGAATCCCTTTGGTAAATCACTATAGAAATAATTCTTACGGTCAAACCAAAGTTCATCATCAATACTCATATGTAAAGCATTGCACACTCTTATCGCATTAATAACTGCTTGTTTATTGACCACAGGCATTGTGCCAGGAAAGGCCATATCAAGAGGAGTAAGTTCAGTATTTGGGTCATCACCAAAGGTGACTGGAGAAGATGAAAACATCTTACTCTTCGTTTTCATTTCTACATGGATTTCTAGACCAATAATAGCTTCAAAATTCATCTTATTTGTCCTCCTTTGGCATAATATTTTTTAATCCAGTTATTTCTTCTATCGCAAGAGAAATATTAAAGACAGTTTGTTCATCAAATTTACGACCAGTAACGTTTCCACCAAAAGGTAAGTCATCTTCAAAACCAATTGGTAAAGTTAATGATGGTAAACCAGCAAAATTACCAATCGCTAAATAATTATCAGCGATTAAATATTCATTGCCTAATTTATTATCAGTGCCTTTTTCAAATAAAGGTGCAGTGCTCGGAGCGGCCGGTAAATAAATGACATCATTATCTTCTAAGATTTTGTTTACTGCGTTAACAATTAAACGACGACATTTTTGGGCTCTTAAGAATACTTCATTTTGGTTTTCACTTAATAGGGAATATCCGCCAATAACGAATCTTCTTTTAATCATTTCGGAGAAACCTTTGCTTCTAGCTAATGTCATTACTTCTTCATAATTATTGCCTTCATAACGAGGACCAAATTTAATACCATCTAAGTTAGCATTATTACTTGTTGCTTCCGCGCAGGAAATAACAAAATAAGTAGGATAAATAGCCTTACATAAATTAATATCCATGGAAACATGGTTAATAATTGCTCCTTTTTCTTTTAAAGTATCAAGAGTATGTAAGAAAGCATTTTTAATTGTTTTATTAGAAATGGAATCAAATATTTCATCTATAATCGCAATCTTTAATCCCTTTACGTCATTACTAAGGTCTTTAGCATAGCTACCAACAGGTTCTAATGAACTAGTTGCATCTTTATTATCACGACCCGCTAACGGTTCTAAACATATAGCGGAATCTTCTACGCTTCTAGTGAAATAAGCTACATGATCCATAGATGGGGCAAATGGGAATAAACCAAAACGAGAAATTCTTCCCCATGTTGGTTTAAAACCAACTAACCCAGCATGGCTGGCTGGTTTACGCACACTATCACCAGTATCAGAGCCAATCGCTAATGGCACAATGCCTTCTGCGGTTGCAGCAGCAGATCCACAAGAAGAACCACCAACCTGATGAAGATGTTTTTTATCCCATGGATTATAGGTCCAACCTAAATGACCGGTCATACCTGTTCCACCCATGGCTAATTCATCTAATGTGGCTTTACCAATTGGAATAGCTCCTTGTTTTAATAAACGATCATACACTTCACTAGAAAAGATTGGTGTATAGCCATTCAATATATTACTACTTCCTGTAGTTGGAATATCTTTTGTGGAATAGTTATCCTTGATAACAAATGGAATACCCCATAAAAGATTATTTTTGTCTGCTTCTTTTAAAGCATTAACAGCGTCCATTGCTTCTTTATCACAAATATATTCAAAAGCATTGCATGTATCAGCGTGTGCTCTTTCTAAGGCTTCTTTAGTTAACTCCATAGGAGTAACTTTGCCTTCTAATAAAGCTTGATGGATCTCTTTAATTGTTAAATCTAAATAACTCATTATCCCACCACCTTTGGAAGACGAATTTGTCCTTCAATCACGTCAGAAGCATTTTTTAAAGCTTCATCACGGTCAAGAGGTTTACTTGTCACATCTTCTCTTAAATATGAAGTAGTCACATTGAAAGGAAAGGTCATTGGTTCAGCGTCATCAATTCCTTTGATTTCACTAATCAATTCCATTTGTTGCATGACTGTGTCAAATTCTTTTAACAAAGTGTCATATTGCTCTTCATTCATATCAAACATGAGTTTATGAGCAATGTCTTTTAATAATTCAGTATTTACAGCTTTCATATATAATTACCTGCCACTGGTAGAGATTTTAGCATTATTTTTAATTTTTATTAATAAAAAATAAAGCCTCTAAAAATTCTAGAGGCTTAAATTTAACTAATTTAATAGCAATATGTGGGTTATTTTATTAATGATAAGAATTCTTCTTCATCCATTACTTTAATGCCTAATGAATGAGCCTTATCTAACTTACTACCAGCTTCGACACCAGCGATAACTACATCCGTTGCCTTACTCACTGAACCAGTCACTTTTGCTCCTAAATTTTCTAATAATTCAGTCGCTTCTTTTCTTCCCATAGAACTAAGTGTGCCTGTTAATACACAAGTCTTACCAGAGAAATAAGAATTTGCCGCGCGAGAGGTGCTACCAAGATATTTAAAATTCACACCGTGTTCTTTAAGGTTGAACACTAATTGTTGATTAAAAGAATCACTGAAGTAACTGACGATAGAATGAGCAACAACCGGACCAACATCTGGGATTTCTAAAAGTTCTTCTTCGTTCGCCGCCATAAGTTGATCAATATCGTTATAAATCTTTGCTAAAGTTTTCGCCATCTTAGCCCCGACTTCTTTAATCCCAAGAGCAAATAACACTCTTTCTAATGAATTAGATTTAGATTTTTCAATCGCATCGATTAAATTATCAATCGATTTAGATTGCCAACCGTCAAGAGAGATAATTTCATCACGATGGTTCATTAAATCATAGATTTCCGCAACATTATGGAAGAATCCTTGGTTAAAGAATTGTTCCGCAACTTTCTCTCCTAATCCTTCAATATCCATCGCATCTTTGCTTGCAAAATGGATTATTGATTCAATTTGACGAGCAGGACAAGCAGGATTAACACAAAAATGCATTGCGTCTTTTCTTATTAAAGGTGCACCACATTCTGGGCAATTAGTAATCATTTGGAAAGGAAGTTCGTTGCCTACTCTTCTTTCCTTCACTACTCTTACTACTTCTGGAATTACATCTCCAGCTTTTCTAAGGACAACATAATCACCAATCATTAAACCTTTTTCAGTGACGAAATCTTCATTATGTAAAGTTGCTCTTTGTACCACACTACCGGCTACTCTCACAGGTTCTAATACCGCGTTAGGAGTAATCTTACCTGTACGACCAACTGTGTAAATAATATCTAATAATTTAGTAACCACTTCTTCTGGTGGGAATTTATACGCAATCGCCCATCTTGGCGTTTTTGCGGTATAACCTAATTTATCGTATAAATCCATATCATCAACCTTAATGACAATGCCATCAATATCATAGGCTAATGTTGGTCTTTTTTCTGTGTATTCTTTAATATAATCAATCACTTCATCGATTCCGTTACATAACCTTCTTTCAGGGTTAGTTTTAAATCCTAATTTATCTGCCATTTGAAGGGCTTGACTATGATAACGAATTCCAAAATCTTTTGCGTTTACAAAATAATACCAAAAAGCATCTAAGCCACGAGAAGCAGCTATGGAACTATCTAATTGACGAACACTACCTGCTGCAGCGTTTCTTGCATTTGCGAATAATGGCTCACCTTTAGCTTCTTTTTCTTTATTTAATTTTTCTAATGATTTCTTTGGCATAAAGACTTCGCCGCGGATTTCAAAATCAGCGTCTAAATCAATATGAGAAGGAACTGATTTAATTGTTAAAACATTCGCCGTAACGTCTTCACCAACTGTGCCATCACCTCTAGTAGCAGCGTATTGTAATTTTTTATGATAGACAAGAGACATACCTAAGCCATCGATTTTCATCTCCGCCATATAGGTTACTTTATCGCCACCAATAACCTCTCTAACCTTGCGGTCAAAATCTCTTAAATCATCTTCATTAAAAGCATTCGCTAAAGATAGCATCATTCTTTGATGAGTAACTTTTTTAAATTCATCTTGGACTTGTCCGCCAACTCTTTGTGTTGGAGATAAAGGAGATACTAGTTCAGGATGTGCTGCTTCTATGGCGATTAATTCTTGCATTAAACGGTCATATTCAGCGTCGCTTACACTAGGATTATCTAAAACATAATATTCGTAATTATATTTTTCTAATAAAGCAGTTATTTCTTCTGCTCTTTGTTTTGGTGTCATGCTTCATTCCCCCCTTTAGAAATACTTGGATGTGTACTTAATAAGGTCTTTAAACCATGTTCTTCAAAGTTAACTTTGATAATATCATCACCATCAACGGAAACAACTACACCTCGGCCAAGAGTTTTATGAATGACAACATCGCCAACTTTCCAATCAGTAATTCCATTTGTCTTTTCAGTAAAGTTTTGTCTAATTGGTTCATTTAAATTAAATGAAGAACGAGGTTCTGGTTTCTTATATGGATTATATTCATTAGGACGGTTAGACATAGGTGGTCTAGCATATGGATTAATTTTTCTTTCAGAAGTTTGATATTCTAATCCAGATTCCTTAATAAAATTAGAAGGAGTTAAAGAACCACCAATCGTGTATGAATAGTCATTTGCGTAGCTAATATATAACTTTTCCTTTGCTCTAGTGTAAGCAACATATGCTAATCTTCTTTCTTCTTCTATAGCCTTATAGCCATCATCTAATAAGGCTCGATTATTTGGAAATACACCTTGGTTAAAACGCACCACAAAGACAACCGGGAATTCCAGTCCCTTGGCTGTGTGGACAGTCATTAAGGTAATAAAATCTCCTTCACTTAAATCATCTTGAGCGGATAATAAAGCAATGTTTTGTAAATATTCATCGAAAGTTGACTCTGGATTTTCTTTTAAGAAATGACGGATATCTTCAAATAATGCTTTAACGTTATCAATACGTTCATCTCCATCATCTTCTTTAGAAAGATAATCATAGTAATTAAATGAACTAATCATTTCTTCTAATATTTTAGAGAATGTTTCTTCGTTCTTATTAATCTCTTCTCTTGTGTGATCAATAACTTTAATCATTGCTTTTAAAGAATTAATGGCTTTTGCAGGCGCTAATGATTTATCACCATCCGCATCCCTAACATAATCATATAAGCTTTGCTTTGCCATAATCGCTTCGGCTTTAATGGTAGCAATCGTGTTATCACCAATTCCACGTTTAGGAACATTCATAATTCTTTCAAAAGAAATATCATCACGTGTATTTGTAATTAAATGGAAATACGCTAAAACATCTTTAATCTCACGTCTTTGATAGAACTTTGTACCACCATAAATACGATATGGTATACCATGTGCGGTTAAAGCTTGTTCAAAATCAACGGTAATATAGTTAGAACGATATAATAAGACAATATCGCGATACTGATAGCCACCTATGGCTTTTAATTTTTTAATTTCACGAGTGACAAAATCAGCTTCTGCTTTACCAGAAGGGCAACTACAAAGATGAATTGGATCACCTTCTTCGTTATTTGTGTATAAATCTTTCTTTAAACGCATTGAGTTATGGTCAATCAATGTGTTCGCAGTCTTAAGAATATTTTGTGTACTTCGATAGTTACGATCAAGAATGATAGTTTGGACATTCCGGAAATGGTCTTCTAACTTTAACATAATGTTTTGATTAGCCCCTCTCCAGGTATAAATAGTCTGGTCAGGGTCGCCCACTACATAAAGGAAGGTATCATCTCTAGTTAATAATTGAATTAATTTAAATTCGACATTATTTGTATCCTGGAATTCATCTACAAGGATATGGCCAATTCTGTTTTGCCATTTAATACGAATTTCACTGTAATTCTCAAGGATATAATTAGTTTTTAATAATAAATCATCAAAATCTAAAGACAAAATTTTATCCTTTTCTTCTTCATAACGAGTGTATATTTCTAAACATTCTTTTTCATTTTGAATGCGTTCATTAATAATCTTTATATCATATGGATATTTTTCATGTAGTTTTTGATAAGCGATATAATTCTTGGCCTGGCCAACAATTTTATCGTTACGTTTATAGCC
>CAVEYA010000056.1:0-11199 GCA_963619935.1 bacterium
AATATAGGCACATCATACGGAGTGGTATCTTTTATATTTAAAATAATGATTTCATTTTCTTTTTTATTCATAGGGTCATTATATCAAGCAATATAAGGTTTTTTAAAGCAAAAAAAGTCGTTTTAGCATAATAACAAGTCACTTATTTTTACTAAAATAACTTTTATATTTAGAAATATGGGTATTAAAATGTAAACATGGAAAGCTTAAAACATAAATCTTGTAATTTCTTTAAATTACTTGTGCTGTCATGTGCATCCGTTCTTTTGGCGTGTTCTAACACAAGTCAAAATACTGGGACACACACTGTTAAATTTGAATTATGCACAGAACTTAGAACATCACGTGTTGCTGATATGCAAGTTAATCACAACTCTTATATCAGTAAACCAACCGTTTCTGTTAGAGGAGATAATCCAGATAATAGTTATATTTCTGGTTGGTACACAAAAAGCGATTATCAAATAGATAGTCAATGGGATTTTGATTTATTCAAAGTCACTAGTGATTTAACTTTATACGCAAAATGGGAGAATATGTGCAATGTCTCTTTCTATTATGCAGATGAACCAGATAATTTAATTTATGAAACTTTAATTAAACCAAATCGTTTAATTGATAATGTAGATTATAAAATTCCTGGATATCGCATTGATGGCTATTATTTAGACATAGCGATGACTCAACCTTTTGATTTCAACACTCCAATCACTACAAATACGAAGATTTATATTAAAACTGATAAAGTAATCTATTTTTCTTCTACTTCTATTACTAATAACTTTGCCGCTTATAAAGCTAGTTCCACTAACTCAACTGCTGGAAGCATTGAAAATATGACTATAAATAATGAAGAAGTTAGTAAAGTAAATTATGGTATTTCTTATGAAGTTGGTGGTGGTTCTAGTGACCCTTATATTGGTTTAGAAAACGTGAAAATCTACACTGGCAATTCACAAGAATTACAATTCCGCATTAAAAATTTAGGCCAAGCTAAACAATTCGCAATTTACTGGGTTGGCGTTAATGAAAGTGGCGAATATGTTGGTAAGAACGATTATTCCGAAGAAAATTCTTTATATTATACCTTCTCTGAAAAAGAAAAAGGAATGTCAGAAAATGATGATTGGTTAACTATCTCATTTAAAGTTGGACGTGAAAGAAAAAATTGGACAAAAATGTCTTATTTAACTAAATTACGTATTCAAAGTAACTATGTCTCTAAATCTGGTTCTGATACTTCTAATATTATATTAATTAAGGATATACAAGGAATTACCGTAGACGACCTTAATCCTAACAACCCTAAAATTTCTATTTACAATGGTAGTGAAGTCATTGGCGAATACCGTGTTAAACCAGGTAGTTCATTAGATATCAATAAACTTAATGGTAATACTGCTGGTTATAAAATTGATAACTATTATTATGATAGTACAAAAACTCGTTTAGTGGATTTCACTTCGCCTATTAATAATGATGTATCGATATACGCGAATGTTGTAGAAACATTATATTTTACTGGTAACTCAATTTATAACTCTTTCTCTACCATGCATTCTAGCGTAGATAATAAAAAAGATTACGGTGTTACTGATCCTGTGATGAATTATGAAAATGACATTTTGAATGTCAATTTTGGTGTCTCACATTACGCTGATCCGTTTGTTTATTCTAAGAGTCTTAATTTAGCAATTAATGGCAAGACATCCATTTCCGTTAAATTTAAAAATTTAGGCAAGGCCTCACAATTTGCGATTTACTGGGGCGGTAAACTTAAAAATGGTAATGAGATTAATGATTTCACTGCAGGCTATGAAGCTTGGATTTCTACTGGTTCATATATAAATATGTCGGAAAATGATGAATGGGCTATTTTAACCTTTGATTTATCTAGCAATGAAAAATGGACATCATTGGAAACATTAACTTGTTTTAGATTCCAATCTTGTTATACATCCACAAGTGCGACAGATAATTCGAATATTTTATTAATCGATTCAATTTATGGAAATTAGGTAACTTTTATGCAGAAAAAATGGTTCGCAATTATATTACTTCCTCTTCTATTAATCGGTTGTTCAGGCAACAAAAATGAAGACAATGAAGTTTCAAATGAAATTTATACTTGTGTATTAGATGATTATGAACAATCTAAAGTTGATGCTTTAAAAAGTGAAACTAATTTAGGTCCTTCTATTTATCAAGCTAATCGTATTAAAAATAAAGTACAAGCTTCTTACACGGATGATAACCGCTTTTACTACACAGTGAAGAATTCAACGATGCAATTTACTCATCGTTGTACGACAAATACGGAAGAAACAGGTTCCTCTTCTTCTAAGGTGGTTACATCTTTTAAGAATTCTAAAGGCCAAGATTATTTTATAAATTCTTTAGATTCTTATATTCGCTATGAAGATGATTATGTTTACGCTAAAAATTATGAAGGTTCTGCTCGTATTAACACGACTAAATTAGGCTATTACTATTACGAAGTAAACATTCGTGATTATGATTTTAGTGATTTAGGTTATGATGTGATGTTTGAAAAGAAATTTCATACATTTTCTGATCAATTACGTCCAGAATTTAGATTTGTTGCTCAAAGCAAAGTTAGATTAGATGCAATTGGTATGGATTTAAATCTTTTAAACGAAACCCTTAGCCATGTTTATTACTATGACGCAGATGGTCAACATGAATTTAAGGGTGGTAAAGTTACAATTAATAACGCTACCTGGGTGGCTTTTGATGTAAAAGAAGCTGGAATTTTTGGTTTTATTTTAGATACTGAAAACACTATTATTCTTAGTAAAACTGATCGTTTAACTAATTTTAAACAAGAAGTAGTGAATACTGAACGTTCTTTAAAGAGTGGTGAAGATATGCATGTCTATAATCGTTTATATAACGATGAGACACATGATTTGGAAGGCATCAAAGCTGCCGCTAAAATCGAAAGAAATCCTTTAACTAGTGCAAATATCACTGTTGATGATGTTGATGGTGCTAAATTTGTTAGCTATAACTTTGTTAAAGGCGCTTATGATTTTGATATTTCTGGAATGGGATTCTATGAATCCTTCTATCAATATCCAAACAAAAAATTCTATGAAAATGTTCATGTGAATAGTCCAGATGATCGTGAGGTTTATTTTTACATTCATTCTACTTATCCTTTAGAAGGTAGTGTACTTGTATCTGATAATAAATTAATGCCTTTACCTTTAGAAGTTTGTAAAAACTTTGGCCATGAAAATGAAGAACCTATTTTTGAAAAAGGCGATTCAATTTATGGTGATGTTATTTTTCCATTAGTACTCGAAGATAACACAAAATATGATTTTTCTGTGGTAAATGTAATGCAAAACTGGGGTAATTTTAAAATTAAACAGATATCTTCCATTTCCTATTACATTTCTTATTATCACATGTCGACAGGTGTTACAGAAACTAACTGTATCGCTCCATATTTTTCTTTAAATGCAAATTATGATCGGTTTAATTATGGTTGGTTTATTCCTGATTTCCGTGGACCAAGTGGTAAACGTTGGGATGTAGACCCACAGTTTAACTCAGTTGGTATTGTGACTTGTCCAACTAATGAAAGTGGTTCTGTTTTAGCTAACTATCAAGAATCAAACATTGTTTCTAGCGGTTTGACACATGCTGATTTAAGTTATTCTTATATTTCTAGTGATAATTTATATAAATTCACTTTTAGACATGTAGAAATGCCACAGGATGATGAATCTCGTACTTATTACCAAGTGGAAATTGAAATGTTACAAGATGCGACATTAAAGAGCAAAGATTTCTCCTTCTTTGGTTTCGATGGCCGCAACTCATCTTATTCTAATTATTCTTATTTAGATGAAAATAATACTCATCAAGTTATTTCCGCAAAAAAGGAAAAAGGTGCGGAAACATTCAATAAATTGCATGATGGTTCTTCTTATTTATCTGTTTATAACATTGATGATAAATCTGTTGAGAACAATAACTTTGGTTTAATTATTAAAAACGCTACTTGTAAAAGTGAATCAAGTGATGATTTTGGTTTAGCGTTATATACTAACTTTGGTAAAATTCATAAGAATTATAATTATGCCTCATTAACTTTAAATAAAAATTTAACTTTAAAGAAAGGCGACAAAATGAATTTAGATGTTATTTTATTGCCTTATGGTGATTATGGCAAAATGAACGAAAATGGGGATAACATCATCAAAGTTTATAATGACTCGGTCAAAGGTGAACTTAATTTATCACCAATTACCGGTAAGAGTGTAACAGATACATTTATTCCAACCATTAAAGCGGACAATAATACTGCTGAATTCCGCGTTTCTAATGGCAGTTATTTAAATAATGCAGTCACTTACACAATTAAAGTCAAAGGCTTAAATAAAATTGCCCTTCCAAAAATCTATAAAATGGTAAATGATAATTATGAAGAATATTTATATTCTTCTAGTATCTTATTTGATGGCTATCAAATTAGCTATGAAAAAGATGGTTCATTCACTTATTCCTTTAATATCAGTAAGGGAGAAAGTGTTGATCAATATAAATTTAGTTTATAAGGAGCTAGACTATGAAAAAAATTAACGCAATATTTGCTTTATGTGCTACCACAATCTTAGCTTTGACTGGTTGTAATACCAAAAAAGATGATCCAAAAGGGAATACTGGTAACATTACTGCTGATCCATTAACTGATTTAGGGCTAGATGAAAAATATCTACCTGTTAAAGAGTCAATTAAACTTCGTTCTGGCAAAATCAATGTTTGTTTAGAATATGAAGGTACAGAAGAAGGCTGGGAAGCTTTAGCGGATGAATACAGTAGACTCCATAGTGATCAAGTTGTTGTTAACATTAAGCAACCAACTGGTTCTTATGTTGACTATATCAAAAACCAACAAAAAGATTTAGATATTGTGCAAGGCAACTATTTCACAGATGTGGAAAACCGTTGTCAAAATCTTTATTCATATTTAAATAAAGAAAATGGTTATTGTGGTAAAGAAGGTGAAGATGTTCTTTATTGGCAAGAAGTGCTTGAAGAAGAAGCATATTCTTCATCATCTAACTCTTTATATATGATTAACTCAGAAAACCTTCAAACTTGTTGGTTTGTCAACACTACTGCGATGAAAGACGCAGTAGCACATGGCTACACAAAAGTTGACGCAAATAATAATCCACTTAATCCAGAAACTTGGGACGAATTGATTGAGTTAGCTACTGCTATGAAAAGTGCAGGTTACACTAATCCAATTGGCTTATCTTTAGATTCAACAAGTTGCCAATCTAATCAATTTACTTGGTTATTACGTGTTTATGGTGACTATTATTTCCGTAATGAATATAAACATATCGTTAACAATCCAAACTTTGTTTATGATCCAACAAAAAAGAATATTGAAGAAGGCTTAAATTTCTCCTATAAAGACACAACATTATTCAACGCTATTTTAGATGATACACAAGGGGACTCTGCTTATGCTGATTTATACCCAAATTATGTTGGTCCAAAGAGTGCTAAGCACCAAGAATTCTTTGAACAATTCCATAAATTAAGAGGTTTATTACAAACTGATGCGGCAACTCAATCTCAAGAACAAATCCGTACTCGTTTCCAAGCGCAAAGCGATAAATCTGCTCCACAAATCATGCTCGATTACGCAGGTGAAGGTTTAATCTTTGCTAAGAGTGCAAAATTAACAAATAACATTGATTTCTTTGACTACCCAAAGATGGTTTCTGAAGGCAATTATATTGATGAAGGCACAATCGTGAGAGACGTTGGTGGATCTGGTGGTTATCTTTCCGCTTATGCTAAATCTAACGATGCGCAAAACCAATTAAATGCTGATTTCTTAAAGTTTGTTTTATCTCCTTATGGACAAACCATTTATTATAATGCAATTAGCAAAACAACATTTGCTCCTAAGGGTTTAACAACTGTTAAAACTAATATGGTAGTGGTGCCAAGTGAATGGCAAAGTTATTTCACTACTGATAAGATTTCCTTTAATGGCTTAGTGGACAAAAACCCATTTGTTTTCAATATGACTGTTGGTCTTGGCTCACGTTCTGAAACAAAAAATGCTTTACCAACTTTATGGCAAAGTTATTTAGTGAACACTGGCTCAGATGAAAAGAATACTGCTCAAGCGGTTGAATATTGGTATAACAAGTTATATGAAGCTTGGGAATCTTATTGCGATGCTCATCAATTAAATAAAACTTCTTATTTAAGACCAGGTACTGAACTCGCTTAATATTTGTAAGGGATAAAATGTCTAATCAAATAGTTACACCTAAAAAACCAAAAAAACTGGTACGAAAAATTCTTACTATTGTATCTGGTGTTTTTGTTGTTGCTTTTGCTACAACCGCCATTATTAGTGGTATTAATCTACCAAGTAAAAAGAGTTTTTCGGTGAATAAAGATGTATCTATTTATGCTTCGTGTGTGGATGAAGAATCTATTTTTTATGGCACTAGTGAAGCCAAATTAGTGGAAGTTAATTTTAATAACGAACTACAAAAAGAAATGGATTTAAAATCCATAACCACAGTTTCTGATAATATTTCACAAATAAATAGTATTTCTGAATATAACGATAGTCTCATTGTTTATTCACAAATTATTGGAAAAGATGATGGCTATATTTTTAATGTTAATAAAGAAACATTTGATATTACCTCATACACTAAAGTAGAAGGTTTTGGGACATTTAGAAAATGTGCTTTAGACGATAATGGCAATTATGTGGTTGCCTATCGTGGTAGCGCATTAGGCAATTGCACAAACTTTGCTCACTTCGATTTAAATAATCTTTCTAGTGGTTATTTGCATCATGGTTATTTCTATGTTGGTGAAACAATTAGAGATGATACTTATAGTGATTGCTATAAAGTGCAGAGAGTCAAACCAATCGATATTGTTGATATGACCATTAGTGGTGATATGTGTTATGTCACTCATACGGGTGGTATATCCGCATTTAGTCTTGATATGGAATGGAACTGCTTTGATGATTTAGACGCTAGTGACGAAACGATTAAATCTAAATATGGCATTAAATATTACGATTCTAGTGACCAATACTTCTATATCGAATCATCTAAATTTAATTTTAATAAATATGTTTCTATCATGGGCGAAGGTTTCTGCGGCGCAAGCGTTTATGGTGATGATATTTATTTATTCTCTACTGATAATTTTATTTACAAAACAACAACAGGCAGAGTAATTGGTAAAACTTTTAAAGATGTCCTTCGTAAAAGTGTCGTAGAAGGTATTACTTTTTCTAGTAGTTTTGTAACTTCAGGCTGTACTTTTAATAACACAAAATCAAAACGCACTTATGTGATTTTTAAATCTAGTGATGCAATTGAGTGCTTAGATTTTAGTGAAGAAAAACCTGCTGTGGAATTCATCGCTAGCTTTGAATTTGGCATTGGTAACATCTCTACAAACGAAACAGGTAGTTATTTAGTTTATTTATTCACTAATTCTGGTAAGAGCTCCTCTGGCGTTTCTCTTGGTTCATTTGTGAACACTCATAAATATATTAAGTATCAATTTGCTAAGCCATTGATGATCGCTTCTATTATTACTGGCATCATTATGGCGGTTGTTTTCGTGATTAGTTTATTCTGCTGGATTAAATCGAGTTTCTTTTTCAAATTTAAAGAGACCATAAAATTAATTTTGAAAAATAAATTTGTTTATATAGCAATGCTACCTAGCTTAGCTTTATTAATTTTATTTTGCTATTATCCGGCAATTGCATCAGTGACTTTATCTTTCTTTAATTACACAAAAGAAGATCCGTCGTACTTATGGAATAACTTTGCTCACTATAAATACATATTTACTAATCCAGAGATACTTAATGGATTCAAAAATATGTTTCTATTCTTACTTGTGGACATTGTAACTTCCATTGTACCGCCTTTAATTTTCTCTTTCTTCTTATCAACAATGAAACATAAAAAACTTTCTAACGTTTTAAGAACGCTTTTATTCCTATGTGGTATTATTCCTGGCATTGCGGCAAATTTGATTTGGAAAGAAGGAATTTTAGGCAATTACGGTGTAATTAATTCTTTGATCAAGGCTAGTGGTGGTAATATCATTAACTTCCTTGGCCAATCTTCCACCGCAAAGTGGGCAATTATGTTAGTTGGCTTCCCATATGTTGGTAGTTATTTAATTTTCTATGGTGGAATGATGAATATTCCGAGTAGTTATTATGAAGCTTTGGAACTTGAAGGAGCAGGGATTATGCGTCGTTTCGTGCAAATTGATGTGCCTTTAATCTTCCCACAAATTAAATATGTCTTTATTTGTTCGATTATTAATTCTGTGCAAAACTTTGCCCGTGTGCAATCAATCACTAATGGGGCTTTTGATACAGAGATTCCGGTTGTGCAAATGTATGATTTGATTACAGAAGGTAACTATGGTCGTGCTTCCGCTTTTGCGGCAATTATCTTTGTAATGTTATTCTTAGCGACCTTCTTCACATTAAATAAGAAAAAGAGGGAAATGAATGTTTAAGGAAAGAAACACAATTAAAAAGTCCATAAACGCACGCGGTTATCAAATATTCATTATGTTATATGTGATTATTTGCACGATCTTTTGCTTATTGCCTCTTTTTATTACAATTATCAACTCCATTAAGAGCAATGATGACATCATCATTTCTATCTTTGGTTTACCAAGTAATTTCTCTAGTTTAGTAGAAAACTATAAAGAAGCTTATAATGCAATTAAAGATTTCTTTTTTAGAACTATTATATTAGGCTTAATTGCCGCATTTGTGGATGTTTTATTGGGGGCAATTTTAGCTTATATATTTACATATAAAGAATTCCCAGGTAAAAAATTCTTCTTTATGTTATTTATTTCGATTATGTTAGTGCCTTCTATTATGGGTATGCCGATATTAGTACCTTTAGTACGTGACACTCTCCATTTAGCGGATAATGAATTTTTAAGCTACATTGGTTATTTATTACCAAACTTTGCTGGTGGGCAAGTGACAGCATTGTTCTTGTTTAGAACCTTCTTTGCTCAACAACCAAAGGATATTTATGAATCTGCAAAAGTGGAAGGGGCAAATGATGTAATGATATTCTTAAGAATTACCATTCCATTAGCTATTCCAATTATCTTATTCCAATTCGTTGGCACTTTTGCCAGTATCTATAACGATTATTTATGGCCTTCATTATTATTTGATTCTGATTACACAATGTTGATGCCTATCTTAGTGGAAAAACAAGAATACTTCCAATTACATTTTATGAATGGAGCAACTTATGCAATGTATATGTTCTCATCTATTCCATTAATTATTACATCAATTATTTCTATGAAATACTTCACTAGTGGAGACTTCGCTAGTGGAATGAAGTTATAAAGGAGAACTCTATGGCGAATTTATCTTTAAAAGGAATTAATAAAATATATCCAAATAATGTCCAAGCAGTCTTTGATTTTAATCTAGAAATTAAAGATAAAGAATTTATTGTCTTTGTTGGTCCTTCTGGATGTGGTAAATCGACTACACTTAGAATGATTGCGGGGTTAGAAGAAATTAGCAGTGGCGAACTTTATATTGATAATGAATTAGTCAACACAAAAGCACCTAAGGATCGTGATATCGCAATGGTGTTCCAAAACTACGCTCTTTATCCACATATGACAAATTATAACAATATGTCTTTTGGTTTAAAGATTCGTAAATTACCAGTTAATGTTTTAGATAAAGAAGGCCATGAAATCATGGTCATCGATAAGAAAAAGATTAAATATTTAGAATCATCTATCAAATTTTTAAAAGCGGAAATTAAAGATGAAAATGAGAGAATATTTGCTTTAAAAGAAAAGAATTTAAAACAAATTAAAAAATTAGAAACTGGTGAAACTATTGATGAAAATGAAATCAATCGTTTAAAAGAAGAAAATAATAATCTTGATTTAAAATATCAGCAATTAGTCGATAAAAACACCAATTTGATTAATGAATACCAAGAAGATTTAACTTATTTACGTCACAATAAAACCACCCCTAAAGTCAAATACGTCCATATGAAAAAAGACGAAATTGATAAAAGAGTGAAATGGGCCGCTGAAATTCTTGGCTTAACACAATATTTAAATCGTAAGCCAGGAGCTTTATCTGGTGGCCAAAGACAACGTGTTGCCTTAGGCAGAGCAATTGTGAGACAACCAAAAGTATTCTTAATGGATGAACCTTTAAGTAACTTAGACGCTAAATTACGTGTGCAAATGCGTAAAGAAATTATTCATATTCATCAAAAGGTGAACGCTACTACAATTTATGTTACCCATGACCAAACTGAAGCTATGACAATGGCGGACCGTATTGTAGTTATGAAAGATGGTTACATCCAACAAATTGGTTCACCAAAAGATGTTTATAATAACCCAAGTAATGTCTTTGTCGCAGGCTTTATCGGTGCTCCTGCAATGAACTTCTATAATGGTAAAATCAGTGATGGTAAATTCATTTTTGATGGCGAAGGCAATAACTTTGTTGATTTAAGTGATAAATCCTTTGCTTCAATTATGAAAGAATATGAAGGGAAAGAACTCATTCTTGGTGTACGTCCTGAACACACTTTATTAAAACCAGAAGGTAAGGACACTAATTTATCTAATCCAATTAAAGTAAAAGCGGATATCGTGGAACTATTAGGCCATGAAGCAGTAGTGTATGGAGATATTTCTGGACAAAGCTTTTCTGCAAAAATGAGTAGTGAAAATACGATTAAGCAAGACGATGTTAATGAATATTGCTTTGCTTTAAATCATATTTACTTCTTTGATAAAGAAACAAAAGAAAGGATTTATTTAAAATAATGATTCCTTATTTTCAGAAGTTTTCTTTTTCTGATCCAGATTCTAAAACTAACGACACTAAATCTTTAATGGTTAGATTGAATGTTGGATCTTGCATAGCAAAAATAAAAAACTATTTGAATGGTAAAGGCTATCAAAATTTAATTATTAACGAAGAATATAAAGAAATTTACTTTGTAAAAAATGATTGTGAAATCACAATTCTCTTATTGGAATCAGAAAATGTGAATACGATTATTTCTTCTCATGTAACTTCTTCGCGCTTCAATCATAGCTATAAAG
>CAVEYA010000057.1:0-5472 GCA_963619935.1 bacterium
AAATAAAGCCTTTTACCAAAAAATGCGTGAAGGTAGCGTATTTAAAACTAGTCAAATTAATGAATTTCAATATGAAGAATTTTTTCGTTCTGTAGAAAAAGATAATTTACCAATCTTACATATTAGTTTATGTGAAGGATTATCTAACACAATTAATAACGCTCGTTTAGCGGCAGATAATTTATTAAAAGAAGGAATTAAAGTTATTGTAGTTGATGCTACAATTGCATGTTTAGGTTCCTATATGGCAGTATTAGAAGCAGTCAAATTCAGAGATCAAGATGCTGATATTGAAGAAGCAAGCCGTATTATTAGTGAAAAATCTAAACATATTATTCCTTTATATACTACCGATACATTAACTTATTTTGCTCGAGGCGGTCGTTTAAGCAAAGCTTCTGCTGTATTAGGTTCAATCATTAAATTAAACATAATTATGTCATGTGGAGCGACAGGCAAATTAAATGTTAAGTACAAATTAATCGGTCAAAAGAAAGCCTGGAAAAAGATGATTGAAGAGATTAAAGCATTAATCATCAATCCAGAAGAACAAACTTTATACTGCTGTGACGCAGATAATCGTGAAGAAATGATTAAATTAGCGGAACAAATTAAAGCTGAAATCCCTTTTAAAAATATTGAATACCATTCCATGGGGCCTACTATCGGTGCTCATACAGGACCGGGTTTGTTAGCGGTTTTCTTCTACGGACAAGAAAAAGTAGATAAATAAGTTATTTATAAGTAAATAAAAAGAGTATAATTTCAAAAAATTTATTGATGTTATACTCTATTTTTTTATACTCAAAAGAGTTACTTTTAAAATTACTTTATTTTAAAGGAGTGTGACAAACGGCACATTCACTGCTATCAGGAGTGTTGGTCGCGCCACATTTTGGACATTTTAAACCATTCACTGTACCAGCTTTAGCTATATTAGTTTGAGCTACACTACCCTTTGTGGCCTTTAAAGCGCGGGATACAAAGAAATATTTAAAGCCCCAAATAAAAGCAGCGATTCCGGCTAAAATTAAGACAATACCAGAAACTAGCATCACAATGCCAAGTGCTTCAGTAATGTTTTTCACACCGCCAATGATGAGAAATACACCACCAACAAGTGCCGCTACTCCTAATACGAGTGCGATAATTGAGACCGCTAAAAGGGCTCTTTTTTGTTTTTCAATACTATTTGCCATAACAAACTCCTTTCATATGACTAAGCATTAATTATTATAAAATACATAGAAATAAACTAATAAGATTACAGCAGCAATACCAAGAATTATAAATAAGACTGTTAAGAATATCTTTAATTTATCCTTAGGATAACCGGTACCAATCTTACCAGTTTGACCATTCATATAGACGAGATATTGTTTATTTTTAAAATTAAATTCTAAAGTATAAACAGGTAACATCCTATAGGAATAAAATTCATTACTATAATTAGTAGACATTGAGAAAGAAACAACTCGATCATAGTGATATGAACTTAAAATAATTTGTTTAATACGTTCTTCCATCCCTTTTTGGGCGGCAGTATAACATTTTTCTAATGAATCGGCATAGTGCTCAACATTAAATCCACGTACAAAGTTAGGATCAAAGGCATAGCTTTCCGAAAATTTATAAGGAAGTAAAGCGTTCATTTGCTTACCATTTAATTTAGTAGAGCTTTCAATCACGTAATCACGATGTTCGCATTCTTTGATACCAGAAATTGGAATATCCACAATTCGAACATGACGGTTGCCTTTGCTATCCGTGTATGATCTATCTTCTTGAAGAAGTCCACTATATTTACTGACTGTATCAGCATCAAAAGTAAATGCTGGAACATAAATGCCACGAATCTTACTATCTGGTAATTTCTTTTTAAGTGCTTTAGGAGCAAAGAATTTCTTTTTTATTCCTTTAAGGAATACTTCACCTGCATCTTTTTGATTATAACTAAATGGAACGACCACATCTGGCTTATTTCCAGGAAGGATATCAGTGTCTACAACATAATCACTGCCACAATAAGGACAGGCATGTGACATTTCTAAACCAGTAAGAAGAATTTCCGCACCACATGTTTGGCATTTAACAATTTTAGTTTCTTTTGCCCACTCATCATGGTTACTAGAAATTTTCCCATCTTTAATTTCGTGTTTAACTTGCGTTTGATTTTTAGTAAACGAAAATTCACTGTCACAATTCGGACATTTCAAATGACCACTTTTTGGATCAAAAGTAACATTGCCGCCACAGTTTTCACATTTAGCGTTACTACCAATGGCTTGTATTGTATTTTCGTTACTACCTTCAGGCATTATAATTTATTTCCACATTCTGGGCAGAACTTAGCGCCTGCATCTACTTTTGCACCACAGTTTGGGCAAAATTTATTAACTGGTTGTGCTTCTCCACATTCTGGGCAGAATTTTGCGCCAGCTGGAATTAACGCACCACATTTAGCACATTTTTTAGTGGCTTGTGGTTTTTCTTTTGGTTCATCTTTTGCAGAAGCTAAAGCTTGTCCCATTACACCACCAACAGCAACACCGGTACCTAAGCCAACGCCTAAACCAGCTAAATTATTTCCATTTGGATTATTAGCAGCATCTCTCATTGCGTTTGCGGCTTGGTATTGTGTATATGTGCCCATCTTATCAGAAAGAACACCGAGTTTGGTTCTTTCATCAAGAGCTTTTTCAACTTCGCTTGGTAAGGAAATATTTTCAATAATCATTGTGCAAAGTTTTAAACCAAAAGCAGCAAAATCTTTTTGTGCACTTTCTACGATTGTGTTGGAGAATTCACGATAGTTAGCTGCTAAATCTAAAGCAGAGATTTTGCTTTCAGCAACTGTGTCAGCAAACGCTTGTAAGACTAAAGGCTTAACTTGGTTATTAACTTCATCAGATGTATAAATAGCATTTGTGCCAAACATTTCTTCCATGAATTTCTTTGGATCTTCAACTTTATATGAATAAGCACCAAAAGCTTTAATGCGGACTGTGCCAAAGTCGGCGTCACGCATCATAATTGGATTTTGTGTTCCCCATTTTAAACCAGTCATTTGTTTGGTATTAACATAGTAAACTTCCGCTTTAATTGGTGAATCAAATCCAGTAGGAAGAGATAATAATTTAGTAATAATTGGAATATTTTCTGTGGATAATTTGTATGTGCCTGGAGCAAATACATCACAGATTTGGCCTTTATGAATAAATAAGGCTACTTGTGAAGGACGCACAACAAGTGTTGAGCTATTCATGATTTCTTCGCGATCCTTTAATGGATAACGATAAACCATTGTGTTTGTTGAGTCATCATTCCATTCGATGACTTTAAGTAATTGTTTTCTAAATAAACCCATACTTTTTCTCCTTTATAAGAACAATTTTATTTTAACCACAAATATATTTGTTTACAAATTATTTAGTTAGAATGTATCAATCTTTTCCTTAATGCTATCTCCCGCTAAAGCACCTGTGGATAGAGCAATTTGAATATTGAAACCACCAGTTAAAGCATCAACATCGATTACTTCACCAGCAAAATATAAATTACTTACTACTTTAGATTCCATTGTTGATGAATTAATTTCCTTAACATTAATTCCACCAGAAGTGACAATTGAACGATTAAAAGAATTTAAACCATTATAGGTTAATGGAAAATGCTTTAAATAATGAATTAATTTAATTCTATTCTCTTTAGAGAATGTGTTGCATTTTTCTTTTAAATTAAAATTTGCCACATTATTAAAGAAAGTGATTACTTCTTTCACTAATAAACCTCTTAATAAAGAATAAATGTCTTCATTTGCCTTGCTTTTCAAATCTCTTAAAATTCTTTGTTCCAACTTACTTTCTGATAAAGCTGGTTTAAAATCTAATTCCATTTTAATAGAAGCGCCATCAACACGATTAATAAAACTAGAAATAGATAAAGCGATTGGGCCATCTAAATAATCATTTCTAAAAGTTAATTCACCAAATTCAAAATGTTTATTTTTTTCTCCCTTAACACTCAAAGTAACATTTTTAAGGGAAAAGCCATCTAATTCGTGAGGAACATTCTCTTTAATTTTGATTCCAGTTAAGGCTGGAACTAGTTCTATTACTGTGTGACCAAAATTTTTCGCAAATTTATAACCATCACCTGTTGAACCGGTGCTTGGATAGGCTAGTCCACCAGTAGCAATAACAACAAAATCTACTAAATAAGTATCTTTAGAGGTATTTACCACAAACTGTTCATTAACTTTTTTAATATTTGTAACCGTTTCATTAAAATGAAAAGCAACACCTTTTTTCTTACAAACATTCACAAAACAATCAGTAATATCATATGATTTACCAGATTCAGGAAATACACGGTTCCCTCTTTCAGTAATTAAAGGTGTTCCATTACTGTTAAAGAAATTAATCGTATCTTGGCTAGAAAAGTGATAAATCGCCGAATATAAAAAATGTGAATTATTGACTATATTTTTAATAAATTCATTTTCATCACAATTATTAGTGACATTGCATCTACCCTTGCCAGTAATAAAAAGCTTTTTACCAGCTTTCTCATTTTTTTCAATAACAATAACAGAATTATTTTCATTACTTGCATGAATCGCAGCGTTTAATCCTGCAGGGCCCGCACCAATAATTAATGTTTTCATAAATATAGACTACTTTAAATTATAATAATTTACCATAAAAAAATGACCGTTTCCGGTCACTCTTTTATTCAATTCCCAATGTTAATGGTTGGTTTCTAATCACTGCGATTAAGTCAAACACAAAGAAGACTAAATCGATTGGCCATAATAGTAAGCAAACAATTGCCCATACAAGGGATTTGACGTTTTTACTTTCTTTTTGATCAATACAATCATCAACAAAGTGGAAAACACGAATAACAATGCTTGCGCTACCAAAAATTAATAATAAAATCTTGGCCCATTTTGGAAATTTTTCTCTCACAAATTTAACTAACATTAAATTCACTCCTTTTATCTTTTATCTTTAAGTCCAATAAAAGACTGTTAACCATATTAATACTTAATAATATAAAATACAAACTATTTATTTACTAATTCAATCAATTGATTAATTTCATCATTTTTCAGTTCGCGATGTTCGCCTAAAGATAAATCTTTATGATTTAAAAAAGCAAAAGATGCACGATCTAAATTAATCACTGCGTAACCAAATTCTTTAAACATTCTTTTGACTTGATGGAATTTACCTTGATGAATGGTTAAATAAGCATGTCTATTATCAATAATTTCTAATTTAGCTGGTAAGGTTAATTCATTATCGAGCATAATTCCTTTTTTAAAAGTATCGATTAAAGAATCTTTTAAATCAAAATCTACTTCCACTAGGTAAGTTTTATCCACGTGATATTTTGGACTTAATAGTTTATGGCATAAATCTCCGTTATTAGTGAGTAATAATGTACCAGTTGTGTCAACATCTAATC
>CAVEYA010000058.1:0-12106 GCA_963619935.1 bacterium
ACTACTTATGAAATTTTTGCCGTTCCTGCTTCAAATGTTAATATAGATCAAATTGCGACTATTTCTAAACTTACTGGTTTAAATTTTATTGAATCTAAAAAAATAATACTAAATGGCGGGAAAATACTAGAAGGGTGCGCTACTGAAATTTTAGAAAAAAAGAAGATATTGGAAAATAATAACGTTCATATTTCTATTTGCCCTTATTTCAAATATTAAAATTAAAATATGCTTCCTAGGCTGGTTTGAATACAAATTCAAAAATCTATTTGGTTTTTTAGAAAATAAAAATAGCACTTTTTCGGTGCTATTTATTCGGCGATATCTCCTCTTTTAAGGTGAGCGTCATATTTCTTACGTTCAACTGTATTTAGGATTTTCTTTCTCATACGGAAGGTAGTAGGTGTAATTTCTACTAATTCATCCACATTGATGTAATCCAAGCAATCTTCTAATGACATCTTTCTTGGTGTTTTAAGTACCACTGTATTGTCCTTATTAGAAGAACGCATATTAGTTAATTCTTTTTTAGTTGTGACATTGACCGCTAAATCGATGTTATATCTATTTTCACCAACAATCATACCTTCATAAACTTGGGTGTTTGGTTCAATAAACATTGTGCCACGATCTTCAACGTGTTGAATAGCGTAAGGAGTGGCTTGTCCTGATTCTGTTGCGACAAGTACACCTAATGGTCTTTCACCAATTTGGTTTGTGACCATTGGACGATATTCGCGATAAGTATGGGCTAAGATGCCATATCCCTTTGTTAAGGTCATAAATTGGGTTGTATAGCCTAATAAACCACGGGAAGGAATAATGTAGTTAAGAATTGTCACAGTCTCTCTAGCGTCCATGTTTATTAATTCACCATTACGTTCCCCAATTGTGGTCATAATATCACCGACGAATTCATTTGGAACGTCAATCATTAAATCTTCATATGGTTCGTTTTTCACTCCATCAATTTCTTTAATGATGACTCTTGGTTTACTAACTTCTAGTTCAAAACCCTCACGACGCATATTTTCAATTAAAATCGATAAGTGTAATTCACCACGGCCAGAAACAATCCATGTTTCACTATCAGGTACACGAGATACTCTTAAAGCTACATCTTTTTGTGTTTCACGATATAATCTTTCTTCGATTTGACGAGCGGTTAATTTTTTACCATCACGACCAGCGAATGGTGATGTATTCGTGCCGAAGGTCATTTGTAATGTTGGTTCATCTAATTTAATTGGTGGTAATGGATCAATATGATTTTGGGAACAAATTGTTTCACCGACGTTAATATCCGCTAAACCAGCAACTGCACAAATATCACCTGCATTTGCCTCATTAATTTCTAATCTTCTTAATCCTTGATATCCAAATAATTTCATTACTCTAAAGTTAGCAACACTGCCATCATTACGAGAGACAGACACCATGTCATTAAGGTGGATTGAACCTCTTTTAATCGTACCGATACCAATTCTACCGACAAAGTCATTATAGTCTAATAAAGCCACTTGTAATTGAAGTGGTCCGTCCACAGTTGCTTTTGGGGCTGGGATTTCTTTCACAATTGTTTTTAAAATCGCGTCCATGCCTGGAACTTGTGTTTCTAGATTAGCTTCTAAAGAACTTGTTCCTTTTAAGGCAGAAGCAAAGCAAACAGGGAATTCCAAGAATTCATCTGGAGCGCCTAATTCAATAAATAAATCGAGTACTTCATCTAATGTACGACCAATATTGATATTTGGTCTATCAACTTTATTAATAACTACGATTGGTTTAACATGTGCTTCTAAAGCTTTCTTTAAAACGAATCTAGTTTGTGGCATTGTACCTTCGAAAGCGTCAACAAGTAATAAACAGCCATCCACCATGTTCATGATACGTTCGACTTCCCCACCGAAGTCAGCGTGCCCTGGAGTGTCTAAAATATTAATCTTTGTCCCTTCATACATAATAGAAGTAGTTTTAGCTAAGATAGTGATACCTCTTTCTCTTTCAATATCGTTACTATCCATCGCACGAGTAGCGACTTCTTCATTTTCACGGAAGGTTCCAGAACTTTTTAATAATTGATCAACTAAAGTAGTCTTACCATGGTCAACGTGGGCGATAATAGCAATGTTTCGAATATTCATAAAGACTACCTCCTTAAAAATTGCCTTTTAATAATAAAAAAGGCATAGTTAAATTGCAAGATAAAGACACCATTTTTTTAATAAAATGGTAATAATTCTAAGGCTACTAGTTATTTTGAGCGATTTTATATACTTTGTTTTTATTTACTTTATATTCATCTGCGACTACTTCAATCGCATCTTTTTTACTCATTCCTTTGCTGGTAAAAAATTCAATACGTTGTTTAATCACATCATCTGATATTTCTTCTTTTACGGTATTACCTTCAAGAATAATTACCATTTCACCTTTTAAAGTAGAAAAATCAAGTGTTACTAATTCATCTAAAGTTCCACGAATATATTCTTCATTTAATTTTGTTAATTCTCGAGCGATTACAAGATGTCTATTACCTAATACTTCATGCATCAATTTAATGGTTTTTTCAATATGATGTGGGGATTCATAAAAGATAATAGTTTCTTCTTTAGTTTTTATCTTTTCTAAAATAGTGGTGGCTTCTTTATCTTTTGGTGGTAAAAAACCATAGAAATAGAAGTGATCAGTTGGTAAACCAGAAGCCACTAATGCATTAATAAAAGCGGAACTACCAGAAATTGTAGATACTTTGATACCTTTACTTAAAGCAGTTTTTACTAATAGATAACCTGGGTCACTAATGCCTGGATATCCAGCGTCACTAACATACGCAATTTTTTTACCTTTAAACAATAAATCAATTAAATGATTGCTAGCTTCAATTTCATTATGCTCACGAAGTGAGAATAATTCTTTTTTAATGCCGTATTGTTGTAATAAGGAATAAGTATTACGAGTGTCTTCGCACGCTATAATGTCCATTTGTGAAAACGTTTCTAAAGCACGAGAAGAAATCTCTTTTAAATTACCAATCGGAGTGGCAATTAAATAGAGTAATGGTCCGTTATTATCAAATGATTTATTTCTTATCATATTTCTTATCGTTTCTCTTCCAATGATATTGCTTATTTAAATCATCAAGAGTGATGAATTGCACGTCTTCTTGATTTTCAATTTTTACGATTTTGCTAATAATATTAATGGACGTTACAGTGAATTCCACTTTATCAATCCATACCTTTGTGCCTAATTCAGGGAAGTTCTTTCTTTCCTCACTATAGGCATCATCTTCATATTTCAAACAACAAATTAATTTGCCACAGTGGCCACTTAACTTAGGAATATTAATCGCGAGCATTTGATTCTTTGCACGATTAATAGATATGCCATCAAATTCATTTAAGAATGATGAACAACAAAGTGGTAAACCACATATACCAATCCCGCCAATCATTTTAGCTTTATCTCTAGAACCAATTTGTCTAAGTTCAATACGAGTGTGAAGCTTTGTGGCTAATGATTTTAATAATTCACGGAAATCCACTCTTTCATCAGCGACATAAGAAAAGATTACTTTTGCTCTATCTAATGTATATTCGCAAGAAATAAGATTCATATTTAAACCAAGTTTTTCTACTTCACTTCTACAAATTTCTAGCGCAAACTTCGCATCTTTTATGTTTGTTTCAAAAACTTTTTCATCTGTTTCATCCGCAATTCTAAGTACTGGTTTTAAGCCTAGTGGAGATTCATATTTTTTAATATCAATTGGGGCAATCGCAATTTCACCAAGTTCTAAACCACGCATCGTTTCCACGATAACTTTATCACCTAATTTTAAAGGCATATCTTTAATGCCAAAGAAGTACGCTCTTGGAGCGGTCAAAAATTTCACTCCGACGAAATGTGAATATATGGAATTATCGATTTGTGTTTCTTTATTTTGATTATTGTTATACATAATCTATTCCTCCTTAATTATGGCAAAGACCAAGTGGTCTATTAATAACGATATATTAACGTTTGTGTTTATGAGATTTCGGTCTTTTAATATTTCTAAAAGACTCTCGGATATATGATTTAATTTTTTAGATAAGTTGTTTAGTGTCTCTTTAAATGAATCTAAGATTGGTTTCTTTCCTTGATTGATATTTAGCATATCTTCAAAAGCTTGCACTAACATATCTAAGAAGAATCTTGCCGATTCTTTTGTTTTCACTAATGGAATAATATTCTTTTGAGCGTAATAAATTGCTTCTCTATTATCATCATTTTCTAATGCAGTTAAGAATTCCGTAAACGCTGTTTTTGCGTCGCTATAAGAATCTTTCTTTTCTTTATTTTCTAATACTTCTTGGATTAAATCCCCATCATTATAGAAATAAGATAATATTTCTGCATCTTCTTTAGGCACATTATTGCTTATCGCGTTATTAATTACTTCTTTACGGTCAATGAGTTTTAAACGCATTAATTGACATCGAGAAATAATTGTTGGTAACACGTTGTTTTCATTATTTGTTGTTAAGAAAGCATAGACACCTTCATGTGGTTCTTCTAAGAATTTAAGAATGCTGTTGATGGCTTCAACAGTCATGTTTTCCACGAGATGGAGGATGTACACCATGATGCCTTTACTTTCAAAAGCAGTTTTTTCAAATTGTTCTTCTATATTGCCTACTTCTTCTTTTTTAATAGTTTTCTTTTCCCCATCATAAACAATGAAATCAGGATAGTTTTCATCATCAATTCTTAAACAAGTAATACAACTATTACACGCAAGTGGACATGGATCTTCACAAAGAATACTCTTCGCTAAATATTTAGCAACTTCTAATAATGGAGTACCAGGGTTACCACTTAATAAATAAGCATGGGAAAGATGATTGGTTTGTAAAGCACGCACAAAAGTGCGGTATATCGTTGGTTGATTCTTTTCTAAATATTTCCCTACTTGCATAAGCGACTTAATATAGCGTCTAAGGTAGCTTTAGCTACTTCTTCTTTACTCTTGCTTGCATCGATAATGACATATCTTTCTGGGTAGCGTTTTGCTAAAGAAAGAAATGTTTCTCTGACTTGATTATGAAATTCTAATTTTTCTAAATCTAAACGGTTAACTTCTCGATTTGCGTTTGCATTGATTCTAGCTAAACCAATTTTTGGATCAATATCAAATAGAAGTGTTAAATCTGGATATGTCCCTTCCGTCGCAAACATATTCACATTTAAAACATTATCAATGCCTAATCCTCTAGCCCCACCTTGATAGGCTAAAGAACTATCTAAGTATCGATCACAAATCACAATCTTGCCTTCTTTAATAGCAGGCCAGACTTTTTCCACTAAATGTTGACGACGACTAGCAGCGTATAATAACGCTTCAGTTCTTGGGTCCATTATGGTATTAGATTTATCTAAAATAACATTACGAATTTGTTCAGAAATTGGTGTACCACCAGGTTCTCTTGTGCGGACAATTTCATATCCCATTGATTGTAATTTTTTCACTGCTTCTTCAACCGCAGTTGTTTTTCCTGAACCTTCTGGTCCTTCTAATGTAATAAACATAATTTATCCCCCTAGATTTTGCGTCTACCTTCGACTGCTTTTGCGAGTGTTAAGGCATCTGCGTAATCAAGATTACCACCCATTGGTAAACCATACGCTAAACGAGTAATGGTAATATGGTATGGTTCTAATACTTTAGCTAAATATAAGGCTGTCGTTTCTCCATCCACTGTTGGATTAGTAGCAATAATTACTTCTTTAACCTCACCTTGTTTAATTCTTTCAATTAAAGAAGGAATATTTAAATCATCAATGCCTTTTCCTTTGGAAATAGAGATTGTACCACCTAAAACATGGTAAAGGCCTTTATAACCTTCTGCGTTTTCTAACGCCATCACATCTTTTGGTGTGGACACCACCATAATTGTGCTTTTATCTCTCGATATATCTTTGCAGATAGAACAATGTTCTTCTTCACTTAAATTACCACAAATAGGGCATATATGAATGGATGATTTTAATTCTTTAACGGCATTGGAAAACTCGTTTAAATCTTCCTCATCCATATCAAGCATTGCGTAGGCCATACGCTCAGCGCTTTTTCTACCAACACTTGGTAATTTTGCTAAAGATTCTTCTAAACGTTGTAAAGCTTTAAGCTTTTCCATTAAAACCCGCCAAAGCCACCACGTGATCCAGTGATTTTTTCATTGATATCACCTTCGGCTTTTTTGATTTGTTCTTTTAATTCATTCACGCCAGCAACAATTAAATCTTCGACCATTTCTTTATCGTCTTTAACTGCGTCACTATCAATGCTAACGGATTTAAGTTCACCATTACCTAACATTGTAATTGTGACCGCACCATTTTTATTCACAGTGAATTCTTGGCTTGCTAATTCATTTAAAGCTTTTTGCAATTCGCGCTTCATTTTTTGTGCTTGCGCCATCATTTGTTGCATGTTCATAAAATTAATCTCCTATAAAATCTATATTTATTGTGTCAGCTTTAGGTAATTTGCCTAATTGCAATAAATTCATATATTTTTGTTGTAGTCTCACAGATTCCGCTCTGTTGACTGCATAAACAAACAATTTTTTATTAAATGTATTAAAAATTACATTTTGAATATCTTGTTGGTTGGCTTTATTATTCATCTTTTCTACAACTGAATCAGTTGGATATTCCACAATAAGAATTTTATTAGAAGCTACAAGTGGGTGACCATCTAGTAACATTGTTGCGGCTTTACCTAATTTTGGATGTAATTGTAATTTCTTTAAATTTTTCCAGTTTTCTAAGAGTTGATTTTTCATTTCCCTCTTACTGATGACCATGATTTCCACCATGGTTTTATCATCTATTGCAAAGCTATCATCAGTTTCTGTGCCATTAATATAAATAATGTCTTCACTTAATTCTAATTGTGGTTCAATAACAGAAGGTGTTTCCTCTTTCTTTTCCTCTTCAAATAAAGAAACTTGTGGTTCTTCTTTTTTAGTTTCGACAGTTGGAGTTTCTTTAACTACTTCTTTTACGATAGGAGCTTTATCGTCTTTTGGAAGCATATGAGCAGGAACTTTTTCCACTGGTGTTTCATAACGAAGTGGACGAAGTTCAATTTCTTTTTCTTTATTATTAATAGGCTTATTAGAATTTAAAGATGTTAATTTTAAAAGTGTTACCTCAAATAAAGGATTAATCGCGGTGACATTCTTATAATCTTTCAATGTTTCCATAAGGATGTTAATCATCTTCATAATGGTTTCATTATTTAAAGATTCACATAAATCATTCGCATCATCTTCTTTTAAGACTTGTAAATATCTTGCTGAATTTGATGTGTTATAAATTAATGCATCTTTTAAAATCATTAGCAAATCATTGGTTAAACGCTTAATATCTGTGCCTTTTTTGATGTAATTGCCTAATCTATCAAGAACATCGGTAACATTTCCATCTAAGATAGAATGTAATAAATTAATTTTTTCGTTTGTGGATTCCAAGGCAAAGATATCTAAGACATCTTCTACGTTAAGTTTGTCTCCGGAATACGCTAAAACTTGATCAAGAATCGATAAAGCATCTCTCATTCCACCGTCTGCTAAAGAAATAATTAAATTAACCGCATCTTCATTAAATTCAATATTTTCTTTTTCTAAGATAACTTTTAATCTTCCACGGATATCTTCATCACTAACTTTTGAAAAGTCATATCTTTGGCATCTAGATAGAATAGTTGGAAGAATCTTATGTGGTTCAGTTGTGGCTAAGATAAAAATAACATGGGCTGGTGGTTCTTCTAATGTTTTTAATAAAGCATTAAATGCACCAGGTGTCATCATATGAACTTCATCGATAATATAAACTTTATAACGTCCAAGAATCGTGCCGTATTTAACTTTGTCAATTAAATCACGGATTTCATCCACGCCGTTATTACTAGCAGCGTCGATTTCTAAAACATCTGGATGAGTTCCATCTAAAATTGCTTTACAGTTTTTGCATTCATTACATTGATGGCCAATTCCTTGTTCACAGTTAAGTGCTTTTGCTAATAATTTAGCCATTGTTGTTTTACCAGTTCCTCTTGGACCGGCAAATAAGTAAGCATGGGCAATCTTACCCGTTGCTAAAGCATTTTTAATCGTTTTGACGATATGTTGTTGGCCTGCTACTTCGTCAAAGGTAGTAGGACGATATGTTCGATAAAGAGCCTTATATGCCATTTTTAATCACCTGAATAGATTATACACAAAAGCACATTTTCATTAAAGTAGTTAATATTAATATTAAGTAAAAACAATAGCCCCCTTTTTAACTTAGTGATAATTGTGATAGAATACTATTCGCTGAAATGAGGTTAGTTTATGGAAGATAGTATGCGTCAAAGACTGCAAGTGGCAGTTAAACGTTTAGATGAAATTGATCAAGAGTTATTAAAAGACGATATTATGAAGGATATCGCTCATTTTCGTGAAATCTCAAAGGAAAGAGCGAACATTGAACCTCAAGTCGAAGCTTTTAAACAGTATTTAAAGAATGAAGAAGATTTACCTGGCGCAAGAGAAATGGCCCACGATAGTGATCCTGAAATATCTGAAATGGGTAAAGAAGAAGTTAAACGAATTGAAGAAGAACAAGTTTTTTTAGAAGGTAAACTCAAAGAATTATTACTTCCAAAAGACCCAAATGATGATAAAAACATTATCGTCGAAATTAGAGGGGCTGTTGGTGGTGATGAAGCTAATATTTTCGCTGGTGACTTATTCCGTATGTACACTAGATACGCTGAAACACAAGGTTGGAAGATCCAAATGTTAGATGAAAATCCTTCTGAAGCTGGTGGTTTTGCTTTAGTGTCTTTTAAGATTACCGGTAAGATGGTTTATTCCAAACTTAAATTTGAAAGTGGTGCACACCGTGTACAACGTGTTCCTAAGACTGAAGCCTCTGGCCGTATTCACACTTCCACTGCGACAGTTTTGGTCATGCCTGAAGCTGAAGAAATTGATATCGAAATTAATCCAAATGATTTACAAGTAGATACTTATCACTCTCAAGGCGCGGGTGGTCAAAACGTTAATAAAACTGAATCCGCAGTGCGTATTACTCACATTCCTACTGGCACAGTTGTGGCTTGCCAAACAGAAAAATCTCAAATTCAAAACCGTGAAATTGCGATGCAGATGTTAAGAACTAAAATGTACGCTGAACAATTAGCAAAACAACAAGAAGCCATTGGTAATGAAAGAAGGTTAAAGGTTGGTACGGGTGAACGTTCTGAAAAGATTAGAACCTATAACTACCCACAAAACCGTGTGACTGATCACCGTATTGGTTTTACTATTCAAAAATTAGATCGCGTCATGGAAGGCGATTTAGAAGAAATTATCGATGCATTAGTCCATTATGATCAATCGATGAAGATGGCAGAGGAGAAATAATGCCAACAAATCGTGAAGCATATTTTGCTTTATTAAAAACTAATAATAAGTATTTAAATAAAAGTGTGATTGTTAATTTATTATGCGCTGCAAACGATATTGATGATCATATGATTCTTTACTCTAACTTTGATAAAGAGGTTAAAAGTTATGATTTATTATTTGACCTTGCGGAAAGAGTAAAAAACGGTGAACCAATTCAATATGTTTTGGGTTATTCTTTCTTTTTAGGGCATAAATTAAAAGTAAATAAAGATGTGCTTATTCCTCGTCAAGAAACTGAACAACTTGTCGTCGACACGATTGTGTATATTAAAAAGAATTTTAAAGAAGATGAACATATTGATATTGCGGATGTTTGCACTGGTAGTGGGGCAATCGCGGTGGCTTTAGCGAATCAATTTAAAAACGCAAAAGTGTACGCTACTGATATTTCAAAAGAAGCTTTAGATGTTGCTAAAAATAATGGCAATGGTTTAAATATTGAATTTTCATTAGGTAATATGGTGGATCCTCTCATTGAAAAAAATATTAAATTGGATGTTTTAGTGTGTAATCCTCCTTATATTGAACATGAAGAAAGAATTGATGAACAAGTTTATAAATATGAACCACATCTAGCTTTATTAGCTAAGCCTGCTACTAAATTCTATAAAGAAGTTTTACAAAATGTAGAAAAGATTATGAAAGAACATTTCTTTATTGCTTTTGAAATTGAAGATGATATGGAACAAGAACTATTAGGTTTGATTGGTGACTATTTACCTGAATGCGCTTATCGCTTTCATAAAGACTTATATAATAAAATGCGCTTTCTTTATATAATTAAATAAATAAGATTGGAGATAATTTATGTTAAAAATTGCAATTGGTGCTGACCATGGTGGTGTAGACCAAAAAGATGAAATTGTTAAACATTTATTAGATAAAGGATATGAAGTAGTTGATTGTGGCACACATGGCCATGACTCTGTAAATTATCCAGAATTCGGCGCAAAAGTGGCACATTTAGTGGCAAACCATGAAGTGGATTATGGTGTTCTTGTCTGCACTTCTGGTGAAGGTATCTCCATTACTGCCAACAAAGTTAAAGGTATTAGATGTGGCATTGGTTATAATGATGATGTTGCCCGTCTTATGAGACAACACAATAACGCAAACATTATTGCTTTCGGTGCGAAGTTTATGGCGAACGAAGATGTGATTAGAAGAGTTGATATCTTCTTAAACACTGAATTTGAAGGCGGAAGACATCAAATACGCGTTGATATGATCTCTGCTTTAGAAAAATAATTTATTAAAAAATCAAATTGACTCCCTAGTTACTTATTAGGGGGTCTTTTTTATTCCATTTGTATGTCCGATATGTGGAAATAGTGATCAAAAATACATCGGTATCAGAAATGGTCATCCTTATTGTCGTAAGTGTGTTTCCTTTCGTGGGCATGAGGTAAGTTCGTCTTACTATATTACCTCTCCCGCGGATTATTCATTAGCCTATGAATTAACTGATGACCAAAAACGATTATCCAAACAGCTTGTGAAAAATTTTCGGCATCATATTAATTCCTTAGTACATGCTGTTTGCGGGAGCGGTAAGACCGAAATTGTCCTAGAATCGATTGCTTATGCAATTGATAACTATATGACTGTTGGTTTCGCTGTTCCAAGAGTGGATGTTGTGAAAGAATTAGCTAATCGCTTTAAAGGAATTTTTAAAAACAATACCATCTCTGTTGTCTACGGTGGTAACACAAAATTTTTAAAAGCTGATCTAATTTGTCTAACGACTCACCAACTCTACCGATATAATCAGTATTTTGATTTATTAATCATCGACGAAATCGATGCTTTCCCATATCAAGGAAACGAAGTCTTAGATGCATTCTTAAAACGTTCAATTCGTGGTAATTACATTATGATGTCCGCCACTCCAAGCGAACAAGTTATCGCCCAATTTCAAAAAAAGGGCATGGATATCCTTCGCTTAGATTCCCGATTTCATATGCATCCCCTTTCAATACCACAAATTAAATTAGGCAAAGGATTTATTAAATATATCCTTTTACTGAGATATTTAAGAAAGTTTCTCAACGCCAATAAACCAGTCTTTATTTTTGTTCCAAGTATTGCTATTTCTGAACAAGTATTCCACTTTCTAAACTGGTTTATCAAAAAGGGAAATTATGTGCATTCTAAGTGTGAAGATAGAGCGAAAAGAATTGATGATTTTCGTAAAGGAAAATACACCTATCTTGTGACTACCGCTGTGCTAGAAAGAGGAGTCACAATCAAGAACTTGCAAGTCATCATTTTCAAAGCAGATAACTTCATTTATGATTCACACGCTCTGATTCAAATTTCCGGACGAGTTGGAAGAAAGAAAGACGCCCCTACTGGTGAGGTAATTTTTATCGCAGATGAAGCTACTCGAGAAATGGATAAATGCATTGACGAAATTAAAAGGGCCAATGCCAGTTTGCAAAAAATGCTTCAAACCGATAAAAGATAATTCTTTATTTAATTTATTAAATAATCCACATGCTTGTAAGCAATGTTTTAATGAGATTCATCCTCATTTTACTCACTTTAAAATTAATGAAATAGATGCTTATTCAATATATGATTATAATCAACAAATT
>CAVEYA010000059.1:0-9864 GCA_963619935.1 bacterium
ATTCAGCATTATAAAAGGTATTTATTCCATAGGAATATCTGCTGCTATTATGCAAGGATTACTATCTATTATGATGGCTGGAATCAATACGATATTAGGTCATGCTAATGTGGATTCGGTTATATTAGTAGGCGCCTTTGGTATTTATTATAAAATTCAACAAATTGTTTTATTTTCTTGCTTTGGTTTATCTAACACAATTATTACTGTGCTTTCTTTTAACTATGGTATGCACAATAAGACTAGATCTATTGAATGTATTAAATACGGCATCATAGATTCCATTATTGTAGCAGCGATATTAACAGCTTTATTTGAAATTATCGCTAGACCATTATCACAATTATTTGCCTTATCAAGTGACTCAACAGCGGAATTGATTAATGTGTGTGAAATGGCGGTTCGCATTGCCTCTAGTGGGTATATCTTTATGGCTGTTAGTATCGCTATTCAAGGTGTATTCCAAGCTTTAAGAAACTCATGGATGCCGCTTTTAACTGCTCTTCTAAGATTAGTTGTATTTGTTTTTCCAACTGCGTATTTATTTACCTTATCTAATAATGTTTTAAGTCTTATTTGGATTACCTTTCCAATCGCGGAAGTATTAACCGCAATCATATCTTTATTTTTACTAAGATATATCATGAAGAAAAAAATATATTCGCTTGAAGAAAGTAGTGACATCATTCTTAACTAAAAAAGAGCTCTTTTTATGAGAGCTCTTTTATTTTTGAATGTTTATTTATTTCTTTAAAGATTTAACCATTACTTCATTAAGTTTCTTTACAAAACTTTGTTTATCTTTTATATCAAAACCTTCGAGTAATAAGGCTTCATCGTAGAGTAAAGAAGCGTATTTTTTCGTTTCTTCATCATCCTCTTCTAAAGTAGATAAAGCTTTAAACAATTCGTGTTCTGGGTTAATTTCAAGTACCTTTGTGGCTTTTGGTCCTTCACCGTCTGCACCAGGTTGCTCATCAAGTGTTTTTTCCATATTGAGGGATAAACCTTGTTTTGTGGAAATACAAACAGGGGAATCAACTAGTTTAGAAGAGAAGATAACTTCGTCCACTTTACCATTAAGTCCTTCCTTAACATTATCAAGGAAACGTTTATGTGTAGCGGTTAAACTATCAACTTTATCTTTATCTTCTTTGCTTAATTCTTCATTAACTGATTCATCGGAGATAGATTTGAATTCTTTCTTATCATAGTTTTGTAACATCATAAGTGCGAATTCATCAACTTTCTTATCAAGAAGCAAGACATCAATACCTTTATTCTTAAATTTCTCTAATTGAGGTAATAATTTAATTTGTTCAATCGTATCACCGGCAGCGTAATAAATGGTCTTTTGATCTTTTGCCATCTTTTCGACATATTCTTTTAAAGAAATATATTTATTATCTTCAGCATTGAATGAATGGAAGATTAATAAATCTTTTAATTCTTCATTTTTTGCTCCGTAGGTGGAATAAACACCGAATTTAATATGTTCTCCATAAATATCCCAGAATTTAACATATTTATCAAAGTCACTTTCTTTCGTTCTCTTGAGTTCATCAAGAATCTTCTTTTCAATGTTATTAGCAATCTTATTAAGAACTGGGGAAGATTGTAATATCTCACGCGAGACATTTAAATTAAAGTCATCAGAATCCACTAAACCTTTAACGAATTTTAAATAATCAGGAATAAGTTCAGGACATTTATCTTTGATAAAAATGTTTTTAGCGTAAAGTTGTAAACCTTTTTCATAGTTTTCACTATAAAGATTATAAGGTGCATGACTTGGAATAAATAATAATGAGGAATAAGACACCACGCCATCAACTTTCACAAATAATGAAAATAGTGGATCTTCATAGTCACTGAATTTGCTCTTATAAAAAGCTTTTAAATCTTCTTCCTTAACTTCATTTTTATTTTTCTTCCATAAAGGAATCATGGAGTTAAGGGTCTTTTCTTCAATGATATCTTCGTATTTTCCTTCAATATCTTTACCATCTTTATCTTTTTTAGGTTTAGAAGTCTTAACGTTCATCTTAATTGGGTAACGGACATAGTCGCTATATTTTTTTACTAGGTTTTCGATTTCCCATTGAGAGGTAAAGTTAGAATAGTTTTCTTCATCTGTATCTTTCTTTAAATATAATGTGATAGTAGTGCCGTGGTTATCTCTAGTAGCATCTTCAATCGTAAAACTATCTTTACCATTTGAAGCAAATTTATAAGCTTTATCTTCATTAGCGGATTTACTGACTACTTCAATCTTGTCTGCTACCATAAAAGCGGAATAAAAGCCAACACCAAATTGACCAATGATGTTAATATCTTGTTTTTCCTTCGCTTTTTTAAGTTTACTCATAAAATCTTTAGAACCAGATTTAGCGATTGTGCCAAGGTTATTAATTAATTCATCCTTGGTCATACCAATACCGTTATCAGAGATTTCTAAAGTTTTACCTTTTTCATCTGCTTTTAAAAAGATTTCTCCATCCACAAGTGGAATTTTACCATTACTGGTTAAAGCAAGATATTTGTACTTGTCAATTGCGTCAGAGGCATTAGAGATAAGTTCTCTTAAGAATATTTCTTTATTTGAGTAAATTGAGTTAATCATTAAATTCAATAACTCTTTAGATTCTGTTTGAAATTGCATTGTTTCTTTCATGATTTATCAACTCCTTTTAGCACTCTTACATTTCAAGTGCTAATTAAAATATAATACAATTTTTGGCACAGTCAAGTGGTGAGTGCTAAAAAATTAAATATTTATCAAAAAAATGTAATTGTTACCACAAATGTTAGAAGTAAAATGTTCCAAATGTTGGAAGTTGGCATTAAAAAATCTCCCCTCTTTATTTTATAAAGATTTTTTTGTTGCGAATGTTACAAAATTAACATAAAGTTAGAACATGAAATTATTCTTAATTATCTTTATTTCTATCATTATATTCTTGCTCCTATTAACTGTTATTATTGGTTTAATTGGTTATAAATTGATTTATCAGAGGAATAAAAAACCTTATGATTTATTAACCAATGACGCTGGCCCTTTCTCTTTTCCTCCTGAAACAAAAAAGAAATGTGCTGAATTTCGTAATATGCTTCATGAAGAAATTTATATTACAAATAAAAGAGGAATTAAATTGTATGGTGAGTTAAGAAAAACTGAACATAAATTTAATGATGTTCCAACAGTTATCTTATTTGCTCATGGGCATAAAAGTGCGGGCAATAATGACATTGCTATCTTTTATAATTTTCCATTAAAGAATTATGATTTGCTTACCATAGATCATGAAGGTGGAGGCAAAAGTGGCGGTAAACACTCTGGCTTTGGTATTTATGAACAAGAAGACATTAGATTATGGGTGGAAGAATTAAATAGAATTTATAATCACAAGGTAAATATCTTCCTTCATGGTGTTTCGATGGGCTGTAATTCTGTTTTATTAACCGCTGATAAAACAATGGAAAATGTGAAAGGCATTATTGCTGATTGCGGCTTTATATCTACATATCGCATTGTTCGTCATATGGTTAAACTAAACACTTTAGCTTTTATGGTTTGCCTTTTTAATAGTCTAGTAATTAAAAGAAATATCTTTAAATATTCCACATTAAAAGTTTTAAAACATTCTTTATATCCTATTTTATTTATACATGGAAAAGCAGATAACTATGTTCCTACCTATATGAGCATAATGAATAACAAAGTTTGTACTAGTAAGCATAAACTTGTTTTAGTGGATAACGCAAATCATGCGATGAGCTATATTACTAATCCTGTCTTATATGAAACCGAATATAATTCTTTCATTAAAAATACATTACAAGGTAGTGACACACTATAAGTGTTAAAATTTTAAATTTTTTTATGAAGCATTTAGAACCTTCCTTAATTAGAGAAACTGCGATTAATAATTTTAAAAGCGGTTATAACTGTTCCCAATCTATCGTTTTAGCTTTCAAAGATATTTTAGATATTGACCCTAGTACAATTGCCGCAATTGCTTCGCCTTTTGGTGGTGGTATGGGTCGATTAAGAGAAACTTGTGGAGCGGTCACTGGTATGTTGTTAGTGCTAGGCTTAAATTATGGATATAGCACACCTGAAGTAGGGAAGAAAAAACAAGAACTCTATGAAAAAGTACAACAATTAGCAAAACAATTTGAGGAAAAACATCAATCAATTGTGTGTCGCGATATTTTAAACATTAAAGTTAAACATGATGTACCTACACCAAGTCCAAGATCAACAAAGTTTTATGAAACGAGACCTTGTATGTTCTGCATTGGTGACGCGGCTGAAATATTAGCTAACTTTATTAACGAACATTAAGATGAAAGCTTTATTTTTATATAACCCCAGTAGTGGCCGTGGATTAAAAAACAAGAAACTCCTATATATCAAAAAAGAATTATTGAAAACATATGATTCGGTTGATTTAGTTATTTCTCAATCCAAAGAACATTTTATGAGTGAATGTCAAAAAGCGTGTGAAAATTATGACGCACTTATCTTTTCTGGTGGAGATGGCACTTTTAATATGGTGGTTAGCGCTCTTAAAGATAGTGTAAATAAGCCTATTTTAGGCATGATTCCTAATGGACGATTAAATGACTCTTACAAAACTTTTGGTGTTCCTAAAAGTATTAAAAGGGCCCTTAAAGTAATAAAAGAACAAAATATTGAAGATGTAGACACAGTTAATGTGGATAATCATGAATTTATCTTCTCCTTTAGCCAAGGCGCATATTCAGATATTCCTTATTCCACAAAATATAAAAAATTAGGAAGATTTATTTATTATCTTAAAGCTATTCCTCGATTATTTAAAAAAATTAGAATTAAAGGAAAACTGATAGATAATGATTCTAAAAATGAATATTATTTTGAAACTCCTTTTATCCTGATTATGAATGGCACCTACATGGGTGGTTTTAAGATTAACAAACACAATTCATATAACGATGGATTGGTGGATATTTATTTAGTTAAGCCTGGCGTTTTCAATGGACTACTTAAATATTTCTTTTCTTGGAAAAAGATTCCACATTTTAAACTGAGCAATTTTACGATACAAGATGATAGTGATATGCCTTATGATCTAGATGGCGAAAAAGTGATAAAATCTAATTCCGTATTTCATGTGCATCATAACTCAATTAAGGTCATAACTAAGGCAAAATAGTGGCGTTTTGCGAAAATTTTGTGCAAAAATACAGAAAAAAATATTTTACTTTTCGTGTGTGTGCGATAAAATACTACCGAATTAAAGGAGAAAATGATTATGAATAAAAAAGCTAAATCATTAAAATATGCGGTTACTACAATCGTTATTTTTGCTTTCTTTGCCATTATTGCTTGGGCAGCATTATACGCCGGAACAGCCTTTGCTTCCGCAGATAGCAGACAATACTTTGTACCTAACCACATCAAATGGATTGTAAATTTGTTTACATTCAAAGATTATCCACTTTACTTTGCTAACACCCTTACAATTTGTGTATTAGCGTTTGTTTGGTTAGTGGCTTTCATTGTTACTCTTATTTTGAGTATTAAGAAAAAACGTGCAATTATGGTTCTTCCACTTATTGCTTTATTAATCGGCGCAGTGGCCGTCAGTGAATTCTTCGGTAACGCACACGGAAACTTAAATGGTAGTGATCTAACCTTATATGGCTATAGTTATTTACTTAAAAGCGAAAAAGTATCTGAGTTAGTTATGATCTATGGAATCTTAGTTTGTAGTATTTTAAGTGCTGCATTAGCCTTTGTTTCTTGGATTTTAGCGTTAGTCCACACTGTGAAGTATAAGAGTGAAAAGCAATATGTTACAGACGCTATTCTTGAACCAACAGAAATGACTGAAGAAGAATTAGAAGACGCTTTAGAACAAGAAGATGTCAGTGATTTCTCACCAGAACCAGAAGTGGAAGAACTTCCAACTAATGGTATTAATAAAGATGATTTGCGTGAAATCATCCGTGAAATCATCCGTGAAGAATTAGCTTCACGTCCTGCAAACAATGTTACTGGTGCGACTTTCAACGCTCCATTAGTGGTCCAATACTTCAATGGTGTTACTCCAAGTGAAGCTCCAAAAGAAGCTCCAAAAGAAGAACCGAAAGAAGAAGTGGAACCAGAACCAGTAATGGAAGAAACTGCTCCTGAAGAAGTTAAAGAAGAACCAGTTCCAGAAGTTATTCCTGAACCAGTTGTGGAACCAGAGCCAGTTGTGGAACCAGAGCCAGTCGTTGAAGAAAAAGCCAAGATTGTTCGTATTCCATTCCCAGAACGTTTATTAAACGCTGATGAAGATATTAAGAACTTATATAACGAAGTCAAAAACGAAATTATGTCTTATGGTGTTCACTCTCGTTTATCTAATTCTGGCGATACATTCCGTTTACATTGCAAAACATATGTTAAATTAACAATCGCTGGTAAGAGCTTAAAATTATACTTCGCTCTTGATCCAAAAGATTATGAAAATAGTCCTCTTCCAATTAAAGATGCTTCTAGCAAGAACATCTATGCTGAAATTCCATTAGTCTTCAAAGTGAAGAGTGGATTATCAGTGAAGAGATGTAAGCAACTTATCGCTGATGTAATGGGCAAGGACGGCCTTGAACAAGGTGAAGTTGGTAACGTTGATTACTTCAAAGAAATCGAAGAAGAAATCAAAGAAGGAAAGAAAATCGAAGACGACGGCGACGTCGATGATGAAGATTAATTAATTCTTCTATTAAGCAGCGCGTAAAAACGCTGCTTTTCTTATGCAGTAAAAAAAGACTTTGTCTTCTTTTGCTGGATATTTACAAAAAAAGTTAATTTTGATAATATCTATATTCGTTGCTAATAATAGTGACAAAGGAGGGCGGCTAATTAATGGACCCCAGTAAATCGTGGATATCTTGGTTAATCATTGGTATTTGCTTAATAGGATCTTTTTTCTTTTCCGCTTGTGAAACCGCATTAGGTAGTTGTAACCGCTTTAAAATACAAGTTAAAGCTGATAATGGCAGTCATGCCGCAAAATTATTAATTAAAGTTTGCGATAAGTATGATAGAGCCATCTCGACAGTACTCATTGGAAACAATATTGTGGCAGTAGTGATATCATCTATCTCCACAGTCTTGTTCTATCATATTTTTAAACAAAGTTTAAATGGAACAGATTATTCCTTAATGGAACAATATATTCCTTTAATATCCTCAATTGGAATGGCTTTAGTGGTCTATATGTTAGGTGATACTTTTCCAAAGACTATTGCTAGACTAATTCCTGACACTATTTCGATATTATTTATTTATCCTTTGTATTTCTTTATGCTCGTCCTTACTCCTTTAACGATTCTTTTTGAATTATTAGGCAAGGCGATTGATAAAATCTTTAAAGTCAAAGATGAAACAACTTTCACGGAAGAAGATTTTGAAAATGTGATTGATAATGTCACCGATGAAGGTGTTTTAGAAGAAGAACAACAAGACATTATTCAATCAGCTTTAGACTTTGTTGATACAAATGTTAAAGAAGTATTAACTCCAAGAGATAAAATCTTTGCTTTAAATATTCGTGATTTAGATCATGAAAAATTAAATCAAATATTAACCAATACAAATTATTCGCGTATTCCTGTTTATGATACGGAATTCGATAATTTTATTGGTGTTTTGCATGTAAAAAAGTATTTAGCAGCTTATATTAAAAACAATAACGTTTCTATTAGAAGAAACTTAAATAAACCATATTTTGTAAGCAGCAAAATTATGATTGATGATTTATTTAATGGGTTTAAAAAAGCCCATACCCATTTAGCGTTAGTAAGGGATAATAATAAAAAAGTGATTGGCATGGTCACTATGGAAGATGTCTTAGAAGAATTAGTAGAGGGCATTAGTGAACCAACTAACCAGAAAGGAAAGAAGTAATATGTATTTCTGGTGGTATTGGGTTGTAATTGGTGTGTGTGCTATTTTTAGTGCTTTCTTTTCTGCTGCTGATTGTGCCTATGGCATGGTTGATAAAGATAAACTTAAAAGATTGAAAGATAAAGGAAATAAAAAAGCCGGTTTAGCTTTATATTTAGCTGATAAATATGAATTTTCCATTGCGACAATTTTATTTGGTAATAACATAGTTAATATTCTCGCTTCTTCCTTAGTTACTGCGATTGCGATGGCGTTAGATTCTAATATAGGACCAACTATTGGAACAATTTGTTTTACTATCTTTATTGTTATCTTTGGCGAGTTTACACCGAAGGCATTTGCTAAGAGATTTAATTTCAAATTAGCGTTATTTTTTGCTTATCCAGTAAGATTCTTTGAATTTGCTTTTATTATCTTCGTTTGGCCGATTTCTAAATTCTTTGAATTATTTGGCCGTATCTTTCATAAGCGTAGTAAAGAAGAAGATAAGATTGATGAAGATGTCTTAACTGAAATGGTGGATGAAATTGAAGAAGATGGTCAATTAGAAGAAGGGGAAGCTGAATTAGTTCGTTCTGCGATTGATTTAAATGATATTCAAGCTTTTGAAATCATGACTCCACGAGTGGATGTTTTCGCGATTAATATTGATGATGATTTTGATGAAATATTAAAAGATGAAGAATTATTTGTTCACTCTCGTATCCCTGTTTATGAAGACACAATTGATAATATTATTGGGGTTGTGCCGGTTAAAGCGATTGGAAAATGCTTATTAAACCACCAAAAAGTCGATTTAAGGGCCTTAATGTATAAACCATTAATAATTCCTCGTAACCACCAAATTCTTGATTTATTAAGCGAATTTAAGAAGTCACGTGTGCATATCGCAGTTGTGATTGATGAATATGGTGGCACAGAAGGTATTATTACCATGGAAGATATCCTAGAAGAGATTGTTGGTGATATTTTTGATGAAACTGACGAGATTGAGGAACAATATGTTGTCACGAAAGATGGCAAGATGATTGTCGATGGTTCAATGAATATTGATGACTTCTTTGAAGAAATTAACTATGAAGAAGAATTTGAAACCGATTATTCTACTGTCGGTGGTTTTTGCCAAGAAATGTTGGACCGCTTTGCTAAAAAAGGTGATGAATTTGACTTTGGTGGTTATCACTTTAAAGTTTTAGAGGCTGATGATTTTACCGTTGAAAAATTAGAAGTTAGTAAAATATCTATTGATAAAGAAGATGACTAACAAAAGAATAATGTGTTAATTTATTAATATGCTTTGGAAAAATGTTGAATTAGAAAAAAGGAATGAGAATGAACCTAAGTTCAATCCAAAAAATAAAACTGATCGTAAGATAGTTTCAACTTTATTTATTGTCTTAGGTATTGCAGTTACTCTTTTAGCGGGCGTAATAGCTTTGTATTTTATTTTCTTCAATTAAAATGTCGCAAAAAAAGATTATTGATTTTATCAATAAAAATATAAATTCTTTAACTAAACAAAAAATTATTGTCACTGGTGCGAATAGTGGGATTGGTTTTGCTATTTCTGAGATAGCCTTAGCAAAAGGTGCGTCTCTTGTTATGGCGTGCCGAAACATTGATAAGGCCAATTTGGCAAAAGAAGAATTATTAAAAAAACACCCTCATGCTTCGATTGATATTGTGATTTATGATCAGTCTTCTTTAAAAAGTTCCCGCAATTTTGTAAAAGAAATTTTTTCCAAACATAATGATTTTAATTCATTAATTTTAAACGCGGGTATATTTAGACCAGCGAAATATAAAACTACTATAGATAATTTTCCTTTAACAAGTGGAACAAATTATTTTGGTTTATTAGCGATATTAGATGAATTAGAAACTTATTTAGAAAATGTTACTAGTGAGAAACGGATTAT
>CAVEYA010000060.1:0-5388 GCA_963619935.1 bacterium
ATATTAATTACTCTCGTAGTAATTCTTATATTAAATAAGAAATCAAAGAAAAAAGAAGAACCACCGATGGACACTAATAGGTGGTTAAAAGCGTTAGGAGAAAAAGAAAATATTAAAAATATCGAGGCTACTGGTTCTCGATTATCTCTCACCTTAGTGAATCAAGAATTAGTGAATCAAGATGAATTAAAAGCACTTGGAGTTAACAACGTTATTAAAATGTCTAATAAGTTAATTCTTGTGATTGAAAATAAAGCGGAAGAAATTAAAAATGAACTAGAATCAAACTAGTTCATTTTCTTTAAATCTTCTTTAATTTCATCAGTGGGGAAGCCTATCACATTTTTTAAACTTCCTTTAACTGATTTCATTGTGTGCCAGGTGTCGCTATCTTGCACACCATACGCACCCGCTTTATCCATTGGTGAACCAGTTAAGACATAATCATGAATTAATTTGTCACTTAATTTATTAAAAGTTACTTCTGAGATGACGTGATTAACAATTAACTTATCATCCTTAAATATCGCATAAGCGGTAATCACAATGTGTGTTCTATCGCTTAATAAATGCAATATTCTTTCCGCATCTTTTTCATTTTTTGGTTTACCAATAATTTGATTATCTAAGACCACAATTGTGTCTGCACTGATGACTGTGTCATGTGGGTATAATTGATGAATGCCTTCTCCCTTTCTTTTGGCGATATCTCTAACCGCTTCAAGGGGAGTAGGCAATTGATAACTTTTTGCTTCATCAATATGCGACACAATAATTTTAAAAGAAGAAGATATATCTTCTTCCATTAACATTTTTCTTCTTGGTGATTGACTAGCGAGAATAAGCATACTAGTTATTCTTCGACATAATCACTGGAATAATCATTGGACGACGTCTAATACGACGATAAATCCATTCTCCAGCAACAGATTTTAAAACTGTTTTTAATTCATTAAAAGAAGTTCGAGTGGCTAATTTTTCTTTAACCGCTTTTTCGATAATACCTGATATTTCGTCTTTCACTTTTTGCGAATGGTCATCCATGATACCTTTCGCGAATGTTTGAGGCTTAGATAATAAAGTATTTGTTTTACAATCTATTGTTAAAGTGATGATGAGCATACCATCATTAGTTAATACACGACGATCAGTCATAACTGATTCCGCTAAACCTTTAATATCTTTGCCATCAATATATGTACAACCATGTTCAACTGGATAACCGCGAGTAATTCTTCCTTTGGCCATTGTTAAGGTATCACCGATATCTAGCACAAATGTATTTTCTTCTGGAATACCAACAGTAGTGGCTAATTCAGCATGTAATCTAAGCATTCTATATTCACCATGCATTGGCATAAAGTATTTTGGCTTAAATAATTTCAACGCTAAACGGAGTTCTTGTTTACTTGGGTGCCCAGAAGAGTGTATATCACTTAATATTGAGTTAGTAACAACTTCAGCTCCTGAACGAGATAACTGGTTAACTATATTACCAATCATTAAACCGTTGCCTGGAATAGCAGAAGATGAGAAAACTACTGTGTCTCCTGGAATAATATGAATATCTTTGTGTTCCCCATTAGCAATACGGGATAAAGCGGCCATTGGTTCACCTTGTGAACCGGTACAAAGAATTAAGACTTCATTATTGCGATAACGTTTTACTTCATCGGTTTCAATGATTGAGTTATCAGGCACTTTGATATATCCGAAAGCACGAGATAATTCGACGGCTTTTTCCATACTTCTACCAACAATGGTAATCTTACGATTATGTTTTACCGCGCATTCACTGATTTGTTGCAAACGAGATACGTTACTAGAGAAAGTAGAGATAATTAATCTTCCTGGTGCGTTTTTAATAATTTCATCGATGGAATCGTAAACATTCTTTTCACTAGGTGTATAGCCTTCATTTTCTGCATTAGTGGAGTCACTTAATAATAAAGTAACACCTTCTTCGCCTAATTCCGCCATACGATGGATTTGAATGTCTGGTCCGACTGGTGTTAAGTCAATTTTAAAGTCACCAGTAGAGACAACTCTTCCTTCCGGAGTATCAACAACCACACCAAAGGAATCAGGAATGGAGTGAGTGACACGGAAGAACGATACTTTAAATAAATCGATATTAACTTTTGTGTTTTCATCGTATTCTACGATGTTCACTTTAAAATTAATACGAGATTCTTCTAATTTATTTTTAATTAAAGCTGCCGCTAAACGAGGAGCGTATATTACAGGAATATGAATTGTTTGTAGTAAGAAAGGAATACCACCGATATGGTCTTCGTGACCATGGGTGATAAATAAAGCTTTAACTTTATTACGATTATTAGTTAAATGAGTAAAATCTGGAACAATATAATCAATTCCAGGAAATTCAATACCAGGGAATCTAACCCCACAGTCGATAATGATTAGGGTGTTATCATTTTCGACACAATACATGTTTTTGCCAACTTCTCCCAAACCACCCAAGGAATAAATAGAAACTGGCAGTGAAATACTTCTCTCCATTACAAACGACGCCTCCGTTAACAAATTATGTTATGTAAATTTCGGTCGTCTTATTATAGCACAATTTTTTAAAAGTAAATAAAAAGGTTACTTTTAGTAGCCTTCTATTATTTAAATTAATTTTTCTCCTGGTAATGGTTGGTTAGGATTAAGTGGATTAATACGGTCATAGTAGAACTTACCATCTAAATGATCATATTCATGTTGCAATACAATTGCATCGTATCCTTCAGCTTTAATTTCAATATCTTGATTAGTTAAAGCATCAAATGCTTTCATTTTAATCTTGTAGTAGCGGTGGACTAAACCATCATGATGTTTAGGTACAGATAAACAGCCTTCACCGTATTGTAATGCACATTTTTTAGCGCTTGTTTCTAAGATAACAGGATTTACTAGTTCATATTGCACTGGGTTATTTTTTTCATCGTTGTAATAAATTACAAACATTCTTTTTAATTGACCAATTTGGATTGCCGCCATACCAACACCTGGTTGAATATTATGCTTCTTAGCGTATTCTTCATCTTGTGATAATTTAAGATGTTCCAACATTGAATCTAACATCTCTTTATCTTGATTAGATAACGGAAGATTAACTGCTAAGCTATTTTTTCGCATGATTGGATTTGTGTCTTTAATAATTTTAATTTTCATATCGTTTATCTTATCACAAAGTGATTGTATAATAAATGCGTTATGGAAAAAGATATTTATTCATTAGCCGTTCTCTTAAAAGAAAAAATCAATCAACAAGAAGATGTGATTCGTTTAAATGAATTAGAAAAAGAAATGAATAATAATGACGAAGTTATTTCTCTTGCTTATCAAAAGGATTTAGCAGCTTCTAATTATAGTGATGTATTAAATCACTTCACTAAAGATAGTAGTGAAGCAAATAATGCTTTAAAAGCTTTATATGACGCTAAAAAGAAATTAGAAAGTCATCCATTAGTGAGAGAATACTTACAAACATATCAAAAAGTTAGAGAATTATACGAACATATAAATAATGAATTATTTACTCCTTTAAAATGGCACTTATGTGGAAAGGAAAATGAATAATGCGTATTATTGCGGGCAAATATAAACACCGTTTAATTTCTTGGCCGGATGACGCAAAGCATATTAGACCTACTAAAGATAGAATTAGAGAAGCCATCTTTTCGGCATTAGGACCAATTGATAATTTAACTGCTTTAGATTTATATAGTGGTTCTGGGGCAATGGGCATTGAAGCCTTATCTAGAGGGTGTTCTTTTGTGACTTTTGTCGATTGCAATAAAGTGGCGATACAAACAACTAAAAATAATTTAAAATCATTAGATATTAAAAATGCGAACATCTTAGAAATGAAGGATATCGACGCAATTAATTTATTTATTAAGAATAAAAAGAGCTTTGATATTGTATTTCTTGACCCTCCTTATAAGGAAGGAAAATACGAAGAAATCATTTCCTTATTAGTGGATAATAATTTATTAAATGATAATGCTATAATAGTGTTAGAAGCAGATCATGATGTTATTTTAAATGATTCCTTTTATAAAAAAAGAAAAGATTATAAATATGGGGATATCAAAGTCAGTATCCTTTGGAGGTAAATATGAAGATTGGTATTTATGCAGGTAGTTTTGATCCTATCACAAATGGACATTTAGATATTTTAAAAAGAGCTTTAAAAATATTTGATAAAGTAATTGTTTTAATTGCAGTTAACCCTGATAAGAAATCACGTTTTTCCATTGAAGATAGAGTAAATATGATTAAAGAAGCAACACAAGAATATCCAAATGTGGAAGTTGATTTTACCAGTGGCTTAACAGTAGCGTACGCAAAAGAACACAATGCGACACATCTAATTCGTGGCCTAAGAGCAGTTACTGATTTTGATTATGAATTCCAATTAGCGGCGGCAAACGATTTCATTGATGGCGATATTGATTCTATCTTTTTAATGAGCAAAGCAGAAAAGAGTTTCATTAATTCTTCCATGATTATGAGCATGTACGAAGGAGGAAAAGATATTTCTTCTTTAGTTCCCGCTAGTGTGATTAAAAGATTAAAGAAATAATATTATTTAAGGTATATAAGAGACGCCATACGACCAATAGGCGTCTTTTTATACGCTGAGAAACAGTTTTTATCTAAATAGGTATCAATCTTTGAATCGATGATATTTTCTTTTCTAACGCCACATTTTAATAAATCTAAATAATTAGATTGATAAAGATCAAAGTGGTGGTTACTAAGTGCTTCCTTACATCCATTTTTAATGATATTTTCTTCCTCTAACTCATCTACTAAATATGATTCTTTTCTTCTTAATGGTCCAATAAATACTTTTATATTTTGAGGGTTTAAATGTTCTTTATTAATTACTTCGTTAAGTACTTTATAAGTAATATGTTTTAAAGTTCCAATATGACCAGCGTGAATAATACCCACTAAAGGGATAGTTTCATCAATAAAGAATATTGGTGCACAGTCCGCATGGAATATTCCTAATGCGATGCCTTTTTCTTTTGTGTATAAAGCATCAGCTTCAACGCCACTAGTAAAGTCATTCATTCCTTTACCTAAATCTTTATTAGTAACTTCTTTAATCACATCACTATGTGTTTGATGAACAAAAACAATGTTTTTTCTATCAAAAGTTAAAAGAGAAGATAACTCATCTCTGTTTTTATTTACATTATCGATATCATTACCTACTTGAAAGGCCATGTTACCTAATTCTACAGTAGTGGTAACTGTGATGCATTTATTTGATAAATTCCAATTATAATATTTCATATTATTTATTATTCCTTTACTCTATTATTAATTTTTATTTTTTTTTTTTTTTTTATTTTTTAATGCTAT
>CAVEYA010000061.1:0-24090 GCA_963619935.1 bacterium
CTCCTAGATACTAAATAGGAGGTTTTTTATGAAATACGAAATTTTATCCTTAGAAGAATGCGAGAACATACATGTTGGTGAGGCTATTTCTTTAACGGCTGTAATGGCTATTGCCGCTATTGCGATTATGGCTGTAGTTGTCTATCGTTTGTTCTTATCTAATAAAGGCTCCGCCGCTATTCCTGGTGGTTGGAAGTTTACTTGGAATTAGACTTTGTCTAAAATACAAGATTTACCAACCTTAGATAGGCCAAGAGAAAAAGCTTTTCATTATGGCATTGATACCCTTTCTAATTTAGAACTTTTGGCATTGATTATTGGTAGTGGTTATAAAGACAATTCTGCAATTGATGTGGCGTATGGTTTATTCAAAGACAATTGTGGGTTAGTTGATATTGCTAATAAATCAGAAAAAGACTTATTGAAATATAAAGGTATTGGCAAAGCTATTGCGATTAAGATTATTGCCACATTTGAAATGGCAAAAAGATACCAAAAAGCAAAAATGGAAATTAATCCACAAGTAATAGACCAAAACTTTTTATTTAATAAATACAGTCCACTTATTGCAAATAGCCAGCAAGAACATGTCTTCCTTGTTGTTTTAAATAAGAAAAAGCAATTGTGTTATGAGGTTAATTTATATAAAGGCTCACATAGTAAAGTTGTTTTCTCTGTTAGAGATATTCTTAAAGAAGTCATTGCTCACGATGGTGTTTACTTTTATATCATTCATAACCATCCAAGCCAAAATCCTAACCCATCCCAAGAAGATATCGCGTTCACTAGTAAACTGTTAATTGACGCAAAAAAGATTGGTCTTTACCTTTTAGATCATTTGATTATTACCAAGAATAACTTCTACTCATTTTTAGGTAATGAATAAACGACACCTGATAAATACGTAAAAAATAAATTGACGGTCATTTATAACATATGTTATATTACATTCGTTGTCGCCTCACTAGCTACAACCGCATAGAGAAGGTGTTTAAATCCTATTAAGGATACCTTAATAGCGAGTACTTAGTGAAGAAAAAATTATAAGGAGGGACATTATGTACGCAATTATCGAAACAGGCGGAAAGCAAATCCGTGTTGAAGTCGGTTCCAAAATCTACGTTGAAAAACTTGATGCAGAAGTTGGTTCTATTGTGACTTTCGACAAGGTTCTCTTTGTTGGAGATAAAACTGCTAAAGTTGGCACACCATATGTGGAAGGTGCTTCCGTTACTGCTAAAGTCGAAAAACAAGGCTTAGGCAAAAAAATTCGTGTTTTCAAGTACAAAGCAAAATCTAATGAGCACAAGACCATTGGTCATCGTCAACCATACACTTGCTTAGTTATTGAAAGCATTAAGTAAACATGATTAAAGTTTTAATCAAGTACGAAGAAAAGAAATTTAAGCTTTTAGAAGTTAAAGGCCACGCAATGAGTGCTCCAAAAGGAGAAGATCTAGTGTGCGCAGCTACCTCAGCGGTAGTGATTGGAGGATTTAATAATTTATCCGAACCTGATAACTTCAAAATTGAACTTAAAGAAGGATATGCTTCTTTAGAAGCAATTAAACCTATTTCTTCACATGATGAAATTGTTATTGAAACTCTTATTGCAGGTTTAAAAACCATTGCTGAAGATAATGACAAGTTCATCCAAATCAAAAATCTTTAGAAAGGGTGTCGTCAATTATGATGTTTAAATTAAATTTACAACTCTTCGCTTCCAAAAAAGGTGTCGGTTCTACTAAGAACGGTCGTGATTCTGCTGGTCGTCGTTTAGGCGCGAAAGTAGCAGATGGTCAATGGTGCCACTGCGGTTCCATTATCTACCGTCAAAGAGGAACAAGAATTTATCCAGGCGAAAATACCAAACTTGGCAAAGATGATACAATTTTTGCTACCGCTTCCGGTATTGTTCACTATGAACGCCTTGGTAAAGACCGCACATGTGTGAAGGTCGTTATCAGCGAAAAGTAATTAAAATTACAAAATTAAGACCACTTATTTGTGGTCTTTTTTTATTTGTTTATATATAATATAAGCGTGGTAGTATTTTTGAAATCAAAAATAAGACCAAGATGAAAGAAAATTATGTTTATTGATCGCGCAATTATTGAAGTTAGAAGTGGAAAAGGTGGCGACGGCGCTATTGCCTTTTTACATGAAAAATACATCGCTAAAGGTGGCCCATCTGGTGGTAACGGTGGAAGAGGCGCTTCTGTTTATTTAAGAGCTAATTCCAGAATTAACACTTTATTTAATTTCCGTCATAGTAAGGCCTTTATTGGTCAAGATGGTGAAAAGGGTGGTATTAAAAACCAATTTGGTAAATACGCTGAAGATATTATTGTAGATGTTCCAGTTGGCACAGTTGTTTTTGAAGAAAAAGATAACAAATTCCTTGGCGACTTAAATGAAGATGGAAAAATGATTATGGTCGCTAAAGGTGGTCGTGGTGGTCGAGGCAATTCATGCTTTAAATCACCAACTAACCGTGTTCCTAAAATTGCCGAAAATGGCGAACCAGGTGAAAGAAAAAGATTAATTCTTGAACTTAAATTATTAGCCGATGTTGGTTTAATTGGATATCCAAGTGTTGGTAAATCAACACTATTAAGTGTTGTTAGTTCTGCTAGACCAGAAATTGCAGACTATCCATTTACTACGATAGTTCCTAATTTAGGCGTTGTATCTTTAAAAGATGGGCGTTCATTTGTGATGGCGGATCTTCCTGGCTTAATTGAAGGAGCCCATCAAGGCAAGGGATTAGGTTTACAATTTTTAAGACATATTGAACGTTGTCGTGTTTTAATTCATATCATTGATTTTGGTGAGTCTGGAAGAGATCCTATCCAAGATTACAAAGTCATTAAAGAAGAACTTAAATCATATGGTTTTGGTTTAGAAAAACGTCCATATATTTTAGTGGCTAGTAAAATGGATGAAGAAGGAGCGACGGAACGCTTAAATAAATTTAAGAAGGAAATTAAAGAAGAAATTTTGCCAATTTCTGCTTTAACTGATGATGGTATTGATTTGCTTTTATATAAGGCAATGGATTTATTAGAAGAGACACCAATTTTTCCTTTATATGATGAAAAAGAAGATGAACTTGATAATAAGTTATATGAACTTCCAGATGAAGAACCGGAATTTATTATTCATCGGATTGATGCACACACATTTGAAATTCTTGGAGATAAAATTATTAAATTTTATCGTATGACAAATATCTCTACTGATGAAGGCATGGCGGTATTAATGAATAAATTAAGAAAATTAAAAATAGATGATGCATTAGAAAAAGAAGGAGCAAATGACGGAGATACTGTTTACTTAGATAACTTCTCATTTGAATATATAAAATAAAATGAAACTCGAAGATTATTTATTAGAAATTGAAGAATTTATTAAAAATTATTCAAAAGAAAGTCATACTGATGGCTATGTATTAGGCTTGTCTGGTGGTGTGGATTCTTCTTTAGTGGCGGCCTTAACAAAAAACGCTGTTGGTAAAGATAAATTAATGTGTATCATGATGCCAATAGATTCAGATCCAAGTGATTTAAATGATGCGATTGAAGTAGCAAAACATTTAGATTTACATTATTTAGTAATTGATGGTTCAAATAGCTTTCATGAAACGGTAAATGAATTCAAAAAGCAAGGCATTGAATTAGATAAAGGCAGTTTATCTAACCTAAAGGTTAGAATTAGAATGACTATTCTTTATGCTTACGCTCAAAGTTGCAATCGTTTAGTCATTGGTACAGATAATATGGATGAGCATTATACAGGCTACTTTACTAAATATGGGGATGGTGGTGTGGATTTGCTTCCAATTGTATATTTAACCAAAGGCGAAGTTGTCGAAGCTGCTAAAATTAAGGGTGTTCCAACTCATTTAGCAGAAAGAGTGCCAACCGCTGGATTATTTGCAGGTCAAACTGACGAAAAAGAAATGGGTGTCACTTATAAGGATTTAGATAACTATTTATTGGGTGGTAAGGTTGATCCTAAGGTGGAAGAAAGAATTCTTCATTTACATCGTGTGAGCGAACACAAAAGAAAAGAACTTCCAACTCCAAAAGAATTTGTTAGAGATTAAATAATGAAAGATGACAAAATAAATGTATTTATTTTAGCAGGTTTATTAACTGCCGTTTTGTCTTTTATATTTATTATCTTATTTATATTTATATACCGATAGGAGGAATATATGATCTATTTTTTAAAAGGTAAAGTTGCCTTAAAAGATGGCGGAACAATCGTGATTGATGTTCATGATGTCGGTTATCAAGTTTTAGTTTCTCATATTGATGATTATGTAGTAGGCGAAGACGCCTTAGTTTACACGTACAATGTTATTCGTGAAGACGAACAGTATTTAGTTGGCTTCTCATCGTTGGATGAAAAAGCTGTTTTCTTATCCTTAATTAAGGTTAAAGGATTAGGACCAAAAAGCGCGATTAATGCTTTAAGCTCAACAACCCCAGAGCAATTAGTGCAAGCTATTGCCAGCAATAATGTTGCTTATTTGAAGAAATTGCCAGGTATTGGTGGTAAAGCTGCTGCTCAAATTATTTTGGATTTAAAAGGCGAATTAACTGGTGGTGAAAAAGGTGATCCTGGTGTTTATGATGAAGTTTATGATGCACTTAAAGAATTAGGCTTCAAAGGCGCTGCGATTGACCGTGTTTTGGCCACGATTAATGAACCAAATGCTAGTACGGAAGATATTCTTCGCATAGCTTTAAATAAATTGAGGAAATAAAAATGGCAAGACTAATGGATGCTAATAGAAGTGTAATTGATGCACAAGAAGAAATGAGTCTTAGACCACAAACATTGGAAGAATATGTTGGTCAAAAAGATTTAAAGAAAAACCTTAAGGTTTTTATTGGCGCTGCACTTCATCGTGATGAGCCTCTTGATCATATTCTTTTATATGGGCCTCCAGGCTTAGGAAAAACTACCCTAGCTTATGTGATTGCCAATGAAATGCATACTCATGTTCATGTTGCTAGTGGACCAAGTTTAGAAAAAACTGGTGATATTGCCGCATTGCTTTCCGCTTTGGAACCTGGTGATATTTTATTCATTGATGAAATCCACCGTTTACCAAGAATTGTGGAAGAGTCTTTATACACGGCGATGGAGGATTTTAAGTTTTCTATTGTGATTAATAGAGACACAAATTCCAAGGCTTTAACTATGGATTTACCACCTTTTACTCTCATTGGAGCAACCACTAGAGCGGGTGATTTAAGCGCGCCTTTAAGGGCAAGATTCGGTATAACCGAAAAACTTCATTATTACGATGAAGAGGAAATGAAAAAAATCGTTCAAAGAACTGCGAAAGTTTTTAATACAGAAATTAGTGAAGACGCCGCAAAAGAAATTGCTAAAAGAAGTCGTGGAACACCTCGTATTGCTAATCGTCTATTTAAACGTGTGAGAGACTTTGCTAACTTCGAAGGAAAAGATACAGTTGATTTAAATGATGCGCTTCAAGCTTTAAAAGCTTTAAAGGTTGATGATATTGGCTTAGATGATGTTGATATTCGTTATTTAAGAACTTTAATCGAAAGATTTCATGGTGGGCCGGTTGGTTTAGACACTTTAGCGTCAGCGATTGGTGAGGAAGTAATGAATCTTGAAGATGTTTATGAACCATATTTATTACAAATTGGTTTCATTGACCGCACTCCACGAGGACGTGTGGCTAATGAAAAAGCTTATAAGCATCTTAAAATTATTCATCAAGAAAAACTCTTATAATTAAAATTATAGAAAGTCGTTATACACTAACGGCTTTTCTTTTACCTTCAACGACTTTTTTTGTTGAAATATATATATATTTGTTATATCGTATTTAAGAACGCGCAAGCGAACAGGTTTTATTTATATAAAAAGGGAGGAACATTTATGAGAAGATTATGGGCTTACATCATTCTTGCTTTCACAGCGTTAGCAACAATGGGCACCACATTCGCGAATGTTTTTAAACAAAGTACATCTAATATCGAATATTCAGATGGCAAACAATTAGTTTTCCGTGTATCTGAAAAAGATGGTAGCAAATTAGAAGGACACGAAGATGACGAAACTTCACCAGCAGAAGAAATTGCTGATATTATCGTTGATCGTCTTTCCACTTATGACATTTCAACCTATGAAGTAGAAGTGCAAGGTGCAGATACAGTTTCTGTCACTGTTAAACAACAAACTGAAGCAAATTATGAAAATATTAAAGAATTAGTCACATTTAATGGTTCATTTGCTCTTTCATCTAAATTAGATAACTTCTTAAGTAACTCCCTTACTGAAGAAAAATTTATTGATGGTGATGCATATGTTAAAACCGAAAATGATTACCCAACTGTAAATATTCCTGTGGATTCTAGTAGCAAGTTTAGTGAATTATTAAAACAAGTTAAAACTTATTCCGAAGAAGAAAAAACAGACGCTGCAGAAGAAAGCACTTCTGGTGAAGGTGATGATGCTGAAACAACTTATACTTATTACCTTTACTTATGGAAGGATTACAATGCAGACACTGATATTTTTTCTAAAACAGTGCAAGGCAATGATGATTACGATTCCCGTATAGCTGAAAAGATTTTAATGAAATTTGATGTTTCACAAATCGAAGATGACGCTGATGTTATTAAAGCTTATGTGAACATTAATGACACAAATGGTAATGAAAAATACGAAGCCAGTGAAGTTCGTGCTAGCTATGATACTGCAAGACACTATGTTAATTTATTAAACTGTGAATCATTAGATTACAAAGTGACCTTCTTATATGATGAAAATGTCGCTGCATTTGCCGATGAATTAGTGACTGTTGATGGCATTGTGAATTGGTCTAGTACATTACGTGCTACAGTTTGTGCAATTGTTATTTTGGCCTTATTACTTGCTGTATTCTATCGTTTAGGTGCATTAAGTGTCGGCACATTAACTCTTGGCTCAGTATTTGCTGGTGTAGCTTCTATTATCTTATTTACTGCAGAATTTAACGCTGCTGGTTTAGTGGCTTTATGCTTAGTTGCCTTAGCAAGTTTAATTTCTGGTGTAATTTATTTAAATAAATTAAAGGAAGAGGCTTATCGTGGTCGTTCCCTTAAGAAAGCTAATTCTGAAGCAGCTAAAAAAGCTTTGCTTCCAATTGTTGATATTAATGTTGTCTTAATTATTATGGGTGTTTTCTCATACGTGTTCGGTAGCACAATTATGAGAACGTTTGCTATTATCACTGTTTTAGGTGGCTTAGCTTCTCTTATTTTAAATACTTTAGGTTTAAGAGGCATGATGTGGTTAGCCACAAATACTACAAAGCTTCAAGGCAAATATGATGCCTTTGGCATTGACGCAAAGAAAGTACCAAATGTCCTTAAAGAAGAAAAACAAACTTATTTTGGTCCATATGCTGATAAAGATTTTACCACTAAGAAAAAACCAATTGGTATTGTTGCGGCCGTTTTAGCTGTTGCTGGTTTAGCCGGTATGATTACATTAAGCGTTCTTAATAAAGGCGTTGTTTACAATAATGGAAGCGAAGTTCGTGCTTCAGAAATCTATTTTGAAACTGATAGTAAAGACACTTTAATGAACGAAGATAAAGTAACCGACATTCTTAAGAATGTCTATACCTACACGAGCGATGAAGAAAAAGCAACAAACTTATATGCTCAAGTTGATGAAATTCTCTATAAGACAAGAGAGGACATCGGCGATGATGAAGATGATAAGATTTATTATTCTTACTATGTTGTTAGATTAACAACTAAGTTAGATAACAATAACAATTCTTACTATGTTGAAAAAGACGCAGATGGTAATGAAGTTGGTAGTCGTGAATACGCTCTTGTAAGTGATCAAAAATATATCGCTGATTTATTGCAAGAAAAAATTACTTTAGTGGATTCTGCTGTTGAAGTTGACCTTAAAGCTGTTAAATTAGCTTCTACAGTTGAACCAGAATTTGCTCCAATTGTGTGGGGTACATTAGTTGGCATTGCGGTAAGTGCGTTCTATTTATTGCTCAGATACCGTTTATCTCGTGGTTTCGCTGCATTTGTTGTTCCAACCATGGTTACAACTATTGTTGCTGGATTCTTTGCTTATACACGTTTTGCAGTTACTAACTACGCTGCAGTAACTCTTCCAGTAGTGGCAGCCTTCTCATTATTCATTTCCATCATCTTTATGAATCGTGAAAGAGAAATGGTTTTAGATGATAAGACTCATGATAAATCATTTGAAAATAGAGATGCTATTATGAAAAAAGCTAATTCATTAGCTTATTCACCAATTATTGTGGCTACAGTGTTAGCTCTTTATCTTGGCATTAACTTCTTCGGCTTTGGTGCAGAAAAGAATTCATGGTTATTCTTAATCATTACTGTCGGAGTTTTAGTAGCAACCTTATTTGGCACAACCTTATTTGGCCCAATTGCTCAAGCCTTCTATAAATTATTTAGCAAAGTAAATACCGAAAAATTTGCTAATAAATTTAAAAAGAAGAAAAAGAAAGCAGTTAAAGTCAATAAATCTGCAGAACCTGAAGAACGTATATTTATTGGTATTAACGATTAATCTAATAGGCTACCTAATTTAATGGTAGCCTTTTTAAAGTATGGAAAACGAATTATTTAATAGATTATTAGAATATTATGGTATTTCTTTAGAAGAATATCAAAATTTAACTACACCGGTCACAATCGCTAATTTTGCTGAAGGCCATTCTTTTAAGAATATGGATGATGCAGTAAATTTAGTCAAAACCGCAATTGAAAATAAAGATAAAATCTTTATTTATGGTGATTATGACGCAGATGGAATAATGGGTACTTCAATCTTAGTGAAAGGTCTTTCTAAGATTACTGATAAACCTAGTTTTTATATACCTAATCGTTATCATGATGGATATGGTATTACGATTGATAAAGCTAAAGAAGTATGCCGTTGCGGCGTTAAATTAGTTATCACTGTGGATAACGGCGTTTCAGCTTTTGAACCGATTGCCTATTTAAAAAAGCATGGTGTAAAGGTTTTAATTCTTGACCATCACACAATACAAGAAACATTACCAAATGCCGATGTAATTATTCATCCGCAGTACTCAGAATTTGGTGATATTCCAACTTCCGGTGCTTTTACTGCCTTTATGTTTATTTGGGCATTATTAGGCCAATTTGATAAATATTTATCAACCCTTGCAGCTATTTCATTAATTTCCGATATGATGCCTTTAAAAGGCTATAATCGTAATTTTTTGCGCTTGGTTTTTGCCAATTTTAAAAGAGGAGAGTTTGAAGCTATTGATTTATTAAGAGATGGTGAAAACTTTGACGAAAACACAATAGGCATGAAAATTGCACCAAAGATTAATGCTTTGGGAAGAATGGTGGATTCAACTGACATCAATTGCATTATTGATTTCTTTACCGAAGATGATCCAGAAACTTTATATAATCTTTCCACTTGGATTAATGAAATTAATGAGCAAAGAAAAAAAGAAAGTCGTTTAGCACAAGAAAAATATAGTCATATAACTTCTCATGAGCCTGCTTTAGTAATTGTAACTGAAGCTAAAGAAGGAATTATTGGATTAGTTGCTAATAATTTATGTAATAATCTTCATGTCCCAGTCATTGTCTTTACAAAAGACAAAGTACATAACATATTAAAAGGTTCGTGTCGCGCTCCGGAAGGATTTAATGTTGTAGACGCCTTCAATAGTGTAAGTCAACTTACATTAACGGCAGGAGGCCATGCTTTAGCGGGTGGCTGTTCAATTAATATGGACGATTATGATGAATTTGCAAAACGCTTTGTAGCTTACGCAAAGGCTAATCCAATTAAACCTGTTGAACACAAGGAAATAATTATCCGTATTAATGAAATTACGCATGAAAATTATAAAATGATTCAAACTTTTTCTCCTTTTGGAGAAAATTGGAAAGCCCCAACTTTTATTTTAAAGCGTATCAAAACAAATGCCTTGTTGTTCTCTAAAACTGGAGATCATATTCTTACTTACATTGGGCAAGGCGCTAAACTAACTGGATTTAATTTTGCACGAAACGAGGTTACTCAAATGCCTTATGTCGATTTAGTTGGCAGATTAAAAACCAGTATTTATCGAGGCATGCTTTCTTTAGATTTTATGATTAAAGAAGTACGACCAGCCGAAAAGTAAATTAAACTACATTTTTATTTTTGAGCCATGAAAAATGGCTTTTTTAATAATTGAGTTTTCTTTTTTACTATGATAGACTAATGCAAATTAATAAATTAATTTGTAAATTATTATGCTCATCGGAAAGTACATTAACAAATATTACTTAAAATACGCGATATTCTTCATTATAGGAATAGCGGCTTTAATATTGGTTGATATTGCTCAATTATATGTTCCAGAATATTTAGGCAATATTGTTAATTTATTAGAAGATTCTAAAGAAATAGCCGCGAATAAGGATAAAATTATTGCGATTATCATAAAAGTTGTCATAGTGGCGGCAGTGATGTTTGTCGGTAGAATGATATGGCGATTTACTTTATTCCATGCTTCACAAAAAATTGAAGCTTCTTTAAGACATGAAATGTTCTTAAAAAGCGAAAGATTATCACAACGTTATTATCACGAAAATAAAGTTGGTACGATTATGTCCTGGTTTACTACTGACTTAGAAACGATTGAAGAGTTTTTTGGTTGGGGCACAATTATGCTAATTGATGCTTTATTCTTATCTGTTTTTGTAATTGTTAAAATGGTCATGCTTGAACCTGTCCTTTCTTGCATTTCTTTTGTTCCAATTATCCTGATTGTTGTTTGGGGATTATTAGTGGAAAAGTGGATGTCAAAGAAATGGGAAACTAGACAAGAAGCTTATGATCAACTCTATGATTTTTCACAAGAAAACTTCACAGGTATTCGTGTTATTAAGGCTTTTGTGCGTGAAAATAAAGAAATTCATGCTTTTGCTAAAATCGCTAAGAAAAATAAAGATGTAAATATCTCATTTATGAGAGTGTCCGTTTTATTTGATTCCTTAATTACTATTATTATTGCGATTATCTTTGGCATTGTGCTTGGCTTTGGTGGTTGGTTTGCTTATTCTACAATTACAAATAATCCAATTACTATGCCTTGGGGATATGTCGTTAATTTAGATGCGGGTAAATTAATTACCTTTGCCGGTTACTTTGACTTATTGATTTGGCCAATGATTGCGTTAGGACAAATTATTTCCATGCGATCAAGGGCAAAAGCGTCTTTGAAACGTATTACTCGTTTCTTAGATGAAAAAGAAGAAGTAAAAGATTCTGATGACCCGATTATTTTAGAAAATGTCCAAGGCAATATTGAATTTAATCATTTTTCTTTTGCTTATCCGGGCAATGATTTTGATTCCTTATCAGACATTAATCTTTCAATCAAAGCTGGAGAAAAAATTGGCGTTGTTGGTAAGATTGGATGTGGTAAAACCACATTAGTTAATTCTTTACTTCGTTTATATAACGTTGAGAATGATTCTATTAAAATTGATGGACAAGACATTATGATGTGCTCAAGTAAATCAATACGTGACAGTATCGCCTATGTCCCACAAGATAATTTCTTATTTTCTGATAAAATCAAAAATAATATTGCCTTTTATGACCAAGATGTTGATTCTGATAAAGTTGTTGAAGCCGCAAAATTTGCGGATGTAGATAATGACATTCAAAACTTTAATGATGGCTATGAAACAATTTCTGGTGAACGTGGTGTCACTCTTTCGGGTGGGCAAAAACAAAGAATTTCTATTGCTAGAGCATTTATTAAAAATTCACCAATTTTAATTCTTGATGATAGTGTCTCTGCCGTTGATGTTAAAACCGAAGAAACAATTTTGCATAATGTTAATGAGTTAAGAAAAGATAAAACCACAATTATTGTTGCGTCACGTGTCTCGACTGTTTCACATCTCGATAAGATTATTGTTTTAAATGATGGCAAGCTTGAAGCTTTTGATACACCACATAATTTATTAAAAATATCACCAACATATCAAAAAATGGTGCAGCTTCAAGAACTTGAAAAAGAAGTGGAAGGAGGCAACAAATAGTATGGATGCTTTTGAAAAATCACAAGCACTTAAAGGCGATCGCAAATTATCTGCAAAAGAGTTAATTAAAAGAACCGCTAAATATGTTCTTCCTGAATGGCCAAGTCTTTTGTTTGCCACCTTCATAATTTTAGTAAATGTCGCTTTAGATATTATTCTTCCATTATTTTTATCTAAGTTAACAAGCAACCTACAAACAGGCTCTCCATCTTTAAATATCATCATTCTTTTAGCCATTGGTTATGTGGCATTAGGTATTGTTAGTGCTGTAGGTGCTTATTTTGAAGCAATGACTTTACAAAAAGCGGGGCAAAAAATCATTTATAAACTTCGTATGGAAGTATTTGAACATATTGAAAACATGTCTCAAAATCAATTTAATGAAATGCCAGTTGGTTCTCTAGTAACTCGTGTTGCTAACTATACTGCCTCGATGTCTGATTTCTTTACTAATGTTTTAGTGAGCATTGCGAAAAACATATTAACAGTTGTTAGTGTCTATGTTGTGATGTTCTTCATTTCTTGGAAATTATCATTAATCATGCTTGCTTTTGTAGTAGTGATCTTTATTATTTCCTTATTCTTTAATAAAATTGTCCATCAAATTTTCACTAAAGAACGTCATTATATTTCAGATTTAAACACTTATTTAAACGAAAACTTATCAGGCATGAAGATTGTTAAAATCTTCAATCAAGAACTTCGTAAAGAAAAAGAATTTAATGAAAAGAATGAGAATTTACGCAAAGCGAGATACAAAGTTGTTATTGCGTTTGGCATTTATCGTCCATTAATTACTTTCTTATATTTCTTAGCTATTGCGGTTACGTTCTGCTTTGCTGTTAACGGGCTGAACGCCGCTGAAGTGGTAGCGTTCTATCTTTATTTATCTCGTTTCTTTAACCCAGTACAAGAATTAGCGGATAAATTGAATCAAATTCAAAAAGCTATCACCGCAGCTGAAAGATTATTCAATCTTTTAGATGTTAAACCAGAAGTATTAGATGAAGAAGGTGCAATTGAAGTTGATCATTTTGATGGCCATATTGAATTTAAAAATGTTTGGTTTGCCTATGAAGGTGAAAATTGGATTTTAAAGGATGTTTCTTTTGAAATTGAGCCTAAAACAACATGTGCTTTTGTTGGCGCAACCGGTGCAGGTAAAACCACAATTTTAGGGCTTATTGTCCGTAACTACGAAATTCAAAAAGGAGAAATTTTAATTGATGGTATTAACATTCGTCATATTAAAATCAATTCCTTAAGAAAAGCAATTGGCCAAATGCTTCAGGATGTCTTCTTATTCTCAGGCACAATTAGAGATAATATTACCCTTCATGATGATTCTTATTCCGATGAACAAATTATGCATGTTTGTGAATATGTAAACGCTGATAAGTTTATAAATAAACTTCCTAACAAACTTTCTGACGAAGTAATTGAACGTGGTGAGAACTTCTCTCAAGGCCAAAGACAACTATTATCCTTTGCGCGTACAGTCTTAGCTAATCCACAAATTTTAATCCTTGATGAAGCTACCGCTAATATTGATACTGAAACTGAAGTTTTAATCCAAGAATCTTTGGAAAAAATGAAATCCATTGGCACAATGTTGGTAGTTGCTCACCGCTTATCAACTATACAAAAATCTGACCAAATTATTGTCTTGCAACACGGTGAAGTAATTGAAAAAGGCAATCATCAACAATTGCTAAAAAATAAGGGCTATTACTACAAGCTTTATAAACTTCAATTTGAAGAAAGATAAAGTCCTTTTAGGGCTTTTTCTTTAATATATAACATAAATTACTTTTATATTTTCTATGAAAATTTAAGTAAAGAATGTAATATATTTAATGAGTATGGAAAAAACAGGTAAGCTTTTAGTCAATGGTGGTTATCCTCTTCACACTTTCGAAGATGTGGAAGAAATTTATTCAAATTACATTTCTTCTAAAGAAGATAAAGCCCAAATTCGTAAAGCTTATGAGTTTATTTTAGAAAAACATGAAGGTCAAACTCGTCGCAGTGGCGAACCTTATTATCATCATTTAGTGGAAGTAGCATATATTCTTGCTTCTTTAACATGTGGTCCTGCTACAATTACTGCTGGGCTATTACACGACGTTGTCGAAGACACTGATGTCACTGTTGCAGATATTGAAAAGATTTGGGGCAGTGAAGTTGCCAAAATGGTGGATGCTTTAACCAAAATTCAAAGATTAAAACTATCCAAAATTACAAGCGAAGAATTTGAAGCGGAAGACCATCGTAAAATTCTTTTAGGGATGGCTAAAGATATCCGTGTGATTTTGATTAAATTAGCAGATAGGCTTCATAATATGCGTACTTTAGCGGCATTAGCACCAGAAAGACAATATGCTCTTTCTAAAGAAACGATGGAAGTTTTTGTACCAATTGCCCACCGCTTAGGTTTAGACGTTGTTAAATCTGAATTAGAAGATCTTTGTTTAAAATATTTAGAACCGGAACATTTTGAAGAAATTTCTAAATTACTTTCTAAGAAAGCTAAAACTATGGCGAAATCTTTAGAAAATTTAAAGAAAAAAATTGCCGATATTTTATTTCAAAACAATATCCCGTTTGATATTTCCGCTAGAGTCAAATCAATTTATTCGATTTATCGAAAAATGTATATCAAAGGTCACCCTTTTGATGAAATTTATGATATTTTAGCCTTGCGTATTATCACTAAAGATGAAATGCAATGCTATGAAATTCTTGGCTTGATTCATAAATCATATAAACCAGTTCCTGGCCGTTTTAAAGACTACATAGCTATGCCTAAGGCTAATATGTATCAATCATTACACACCACAATTGTGGGTGGTGATGGTAATTTCTATGAAGTACAAATACGTACCGAAGATATGGACAAAGTTGCAGAAACAGGCATTGCTGCTCACTGGGCTTATAAAGAAGGAACGGGGTATTCTTCACAAAAAGAACAAGAAGAAATTGAAAATAAGTTACACTGGTTTAGAGACTTTGTCTCTTTAAGTAGTGAACAAAAAGATGAATCTGCTTCCGAATACATTAACAATTTAACGCATGATATTTTTGAGGCTAATGTTTATATATTCACTCCTAAAGGAAAAGTTATTGAATTGCCACAAGGCAGTACGCCTGTGGATTTTGCTTATCATATTCATACACGTATTGGTGACACTGCCGTTGGAGCATTAGTTAATGGCGTGATGGTGCCTTTAAACACTGTATTAAAAACTGGTGATTTAGTCGAAATTAAAACCGCCAAAAATTCAGTTGGGCCAAGTGAAGGCTGGTTAGAATTTGTTAAAACCTCTGCTGCTAAGACAGCTATTCGTAAATTTATGGCCAAGAAAAACGCCGAAATGCTACGTGAAGAAAAGATTGCCAAAGGCAAACAATCATTAGTAGACGCCTTTGATGATCGTGGAATTGATGAAAATGAAATGTTAAAATTCATTCAAGACGATAAACTTCTTGAACATTTTGAAGTTAAAAGTTTGGAAGATTTATATATTGCTGTTTCTGGAAGAAAGCCTTCTCCAAGCGCAGTAATTGAATTCTTACATATTAAAAAGCAAGTAACAATACCAACGGGTGGGAAAGTTAAAACGAAATTTGGTAATGACTGTCCAGTCTATTGTAAGGGTGTTGGTAGAATTGCAATTAATCTTGCGAATTGCTGCACACCAATTCCTGGCGATGACATTGTTGGCTATATTACCAAAGGTAAAGGCATTTCAGCTCATCGCAAAAACTGTCCTAATGTGGCAAACGAAAAAGAAAGATTGGTGGAAGTCTTCTGGCGAGAGGATTTAGAATTTGCTACTTATCCTGTGGATATTATGATTGAAGCTAGCGATAGAAATAATTTGGTAGTGGATATTATGTCATTATTATCCGCTAATAAGGTGACATTAAATTCAATTCACGCTCGTTTACTAAATAATTCCACAGTTAATATTGCTGCAACCTTAATGGTAAGCGATGCTAAAAGATTAAATGATGTTTGTAATATGCTCCGTTCTATTACCGGAGTTTATGAAATAACTAGAGTTATTCATTAATGAAGAAAGGAAAGAATGTATGGAAGTTAAAAACGTAAAAGGTACACATGATATTATTGGTGCAGAAGCTGATACTTATAGTTCAGTTGAGCATTTACTTGGCCATGTTGCGGAATTGTTCGCTTTTAGCGAAGTCCGCCCTCCAGTCTTAGAACATAGTGAATTATTTGTTCGTGGTGTTGGCGAATCAAGCGATGTTGTGCGTAAAGAAATGTACACCTTTGAAGATAAAGGCGGACGTAGTTTGACTATGCGCCCTGAATTTACTGCTGGGATTATTCGTTTGATTGTTCAAAATAAATTATTGCCTGTCAGTGAATTACCACTAAAGTTTTATTATTGTGGCCCAGTTTTTAGATATGAAAGACCACAACTTGGTCGATATCGTCAATTCAATCAATTTGGTGTTGAATCAGTGGGACATAATAATCCACTTAACGATGTTGAAGTTATCGCTTTAGCTTACACAATGCTAAATAGTTTAGGCTTAGAAAATGTAGCGGTGAAAATTAATACGTTAGGCGATGAGGCGTCTAGAAATGCTTATCGTGATGCCTTAAAAGAATTCTTCAAAGACAAAGTGGGCAATATGTGTGTCGACTGCCAATCTAGATATGAACTTAACCCTTTAAGAATCTTAGATTGTAAGGTTCCTGAAGATCAAGAAATTGTCAAAGGCGCACCTAAGATGTCAGACTTTTTATCTGATGCTAGCAAAGCTAGATTTAATTTAGTGCTTGATGCTTTAAAAGATATGGGCATCAAATACGAAGTTGATGACACATTAGTTCGTGGTCTTGATTATTACAGTGAAACAGTTTTTGAATTCCATTACACATCTAGGAAAGGAAATAACTATGGCGCAATTGGCGCAGGTGGTCACTATGATAAATTGGTCCATGAATTAGGCGGACCAGATCTACCTGGTGTTGGTTTCTCCTTTGGTGTAGAAAGATTAGTAAGCGTTTTAACTGATGATAACTTATTACCTGATAATATTGGTTTAAATTTAGATGCCTACGTGATGCCTTTAGGCAAGGAAAGCCAAGAAAAAGGATTAGTGATTGCTAATACACTTCGTATGATGGGTTTTAAAGTTGATATTTGCTATGACGATGTCAAACTTGGCAATATGTTCAAACGTGCGGAAAAAAAGAACGCAAAAGTGGCTATCATCATTGGCGAAAATGAAATCAATAACGGTGAAGTAGTAGTGAAAAACTTAACTTCAAAAGAACAAATTACTGTTAAACTCGAAGAGTTGGAAGATAAAGTCGCAGAAATCGTTGATAGTATTCATAATAATGAATATTGTGAAGGTGAAGAATGTGAAGGAAAGGAATAAAACATGGAAAGAACTTGTCGTAACGCTGAACTATCTATTAAAGATGTAGGCCGTAAGGTCACTCTTGTTGGATGGGTAAGTAAAAGAAGAAATCTTGGTTCTATTTTATTCATTGATTTGAGAGACCGTTCAGGAATTGTTCAAATCATGGTAAAAGACGCTAATAAAGCGCCAGATATTCATAATGAATATATTCTCCAAGTTGTTGGTACAGTAGAAAAACGTGAAGTAGCCAACGCAAAACTTAAAACTGGTGAAATTGAAGTAGTCGCTGACACGATTAACGTAGTGAACACTGCCAAGAATACTCCAATTATTATTGCAGATGAAACTGATGCACTTGAGGAAACACGTCTTAAATATCGTTATTTAGATTTGCGTAGACCATGCATGCAACATTATTTTGATATTCGTGATCAAATTAAAATTACTGTGCATAAATATTTGCATGAACTTCAATTTATTGAAGTAGAAACACCAATTCTTTGTGCATCTTCTCCAGAAGGAGCAAAAGAATATTTGGTTCCTTCAAGATTGCATCATGGTAGTTTCTATGCTTTACCACAATCCCCACAAATGTTTAAACAACTTTTAATGGTCGGTGGTTTTGAAAGATATTATCAAATTGCCCGTTGCTTTAGAGATGAAGATTTACGTGCTGATAGACAACCTGATTTTACTCAAATCGATATTGAAACTTCTTTCTTAGATCAAGAACAATTCTTAACTATGATGGAAGGGTTAATTCGTGACATCTTTAAGAATACAATTGGTTACGAAGTAAAATTACCACTTCGTCAAATGCCATATAAAGAAGCAATGGATCGTTTCGGTAGCGATAAACCAGATACTCGCTTTGGCATAGAATTACATGATTTAAAAGAAATTTTTAAAAACACAACGTTTGAAGCTTATAAAAACGCGGAAACGATTCGTGGTATTTGTGTGCCAAACGTTGCAGATGTTACATCTCGTAAGGTGATTGATTCATTAACACTTGAAGCGAAAAAGTTCGGTTTAGGCGGTTTAGCGGTCATTAAGAAAGAAAACGGAGAATTGACCGGGTCCTTTGTAAAATTCCTTCTAGACGCCGAAAAAGAGGCATTAATTAAAGAACTTGGTGCAAATGAGAATGATATAATCATTATTTCCGCCGGTCCAAGCAATCGTGTATTACCTCTTCTTGGCGCATTACGCTTACAATATGGCAAAAAATTAGGTCTCATTAAACCTAATACTTACGATTTATTATGGGTTGTTGATTTCCCGATGTTCGAAAGAGAAGTGGAAACTGGAAAAATTGTTGCCACCCATCACCCATTTACACGTCCTAAAGATGAAGACCTTGTTCATTTAGATGGAGATCCAACTAAAGCCTTAAGCTATGCTTACGATATCGTTATTAACGGTTATGAAGCTGGTGGTGGTACTCTTCGTATTTATCGCCAAGATATCCAAAAGAAGATCTTTAATATTCTAGGCTTAAGCGATGAAGAAGTGGCGAAAAAGTTTGGTTACTTTGTTGAAGCTCTTCAATACGGTACACCTCCACATGCTGGTATGGCTTTTGGATTAGACAGATTAGCAATGATTTTAGGCGGTACAGAAAACATCCGTGATGTCATTGCCTTCCCAAAGAATTTGGCTGGCGTATGTCCAATGAGTGGAGCACCTACTGAAGTTACTCAAGAACAACTTGATGAACTTGGCTTAAAAGTAGACAAATAAGAATTAATAAACTATGTTTATTATAAATACTAAAAAATAACTAATAAAATACTAATAAGGAGAAATAAAATGAATAAAAAAATTGATGATTTATCGGTCGCTACGATTCGTTCCCTTTGTATCGATGAGATTAACAAAGCGAATTCCGGCCACCCAGGAATGGCGTTAGGCAGTGCGCCTATCCTTTATACTTTATGGACACGTCATTTAGTCGCGAATGCCAACGAACCTGAATGGTTTAATCGTGATCGTTTTGTATTAAGTGCTGGCCATGCGTCTTCATTGCTTTATGCAATGTTGCATTTGTCTGGTTATGAAGTGAGTCTTGATGACTTACAACATTTCCGTCAAATTAATTCTTTAACTCCAGGCCACCCAGAATATCACTGGACTAAAGGTGTTGACGCAACAAGCGGTCCTTTAGGACAAGGCATTGCTCAAGCTGTCGGTATGGCTATGGCAGAAGAAAGCATTAGAGCCAACTATGTTGACGGTGAAAAAATCTTAAATCATTACACATATGCTTTATGTGGCGATGGTTGTTTACAAGAAGGTATTTCACAAGAAGCTATTTCCTTAGCTGGTCATCAAAAATTAAATAAATTAATTTTATTTTATGACGCAAACCAAGTTACACTCGATGGAGCGCTTGATTTATCATTCTCTGAACAAGTAAAAAATCGTTTCCTTGCCAGTGAATGGAATGTTTTTGAAGTTAATGATGGCAATGATATTGAAGCTATCGATAAAGCCATTATTCAAGCTAAGAAATCAAAAGATAAGCCAAATTTAATTATTGTACACACAGTTATTGGCTATGGTTCCGCAAAACAAGGAACTAGTAAAGTACATGGTTCACCTTTAGGTGCAGAAGATGGCAAACACGCAAAAGTGGAAGTTTATGGTTTTGATCATCCTGATTTCTTTATTCCAGAAGAAGTTAAAAAACAATTTAAAGATACTTTTACTGCTCGTGGTGAAAAAGCTTATAAAGATTATGAAAAAGAACTTGCCAAATATGCTGAAAAACATCCTGTTGAAGCAAAACGTTTTAATGAGTTAATCAACTTAAATGTTGATTCATATTTACCAAATGTAATGCCTGAATTTACCGAAGGTAGTTCAATGTCTACTCGTGTAGCTTCTGGTAAAGCATTAAATGCTTATATGCTTAACATACCAAATTTAATTGGTGGTTCTGCTGATGTTGCTGGCTCTGTCATGACAAAACTTGATGGAGGAACAGATTTCACACCAAATACTCGTTATGGTCATAATGTGAACTGGGGTATCCGTGAATTTGCTATGGGTAGTGCTCAAAACGGTATGCTCTTACATGGTGGTTTGCGTACTTATGTTGGCTGCTTCTGTGTTTTCTCCGATTATATGAAACCAGCTATTCGTATGGCAGCTTTAAGCCATTTGCCAGCTATTTATTTATTCTCCCATGACTCAATTGCTGTGGGTGAAGATGGCCCAACACATCAACCAATCGAACAATTAGCTATGCTAAGAAGTATTCCTAATGTGCACGTTATCCGTCCATGTGATGAACGTGAAACTTACGCTGCATGGCATGAAGCACTTAAGAGTACAAGAACTCCAACTGCTTTAATTACATCTCGTCAAAACTTACCTTTATTACCAGGTAGTTCTGCCGACGGCGTAGCTCACGGTGCTTACGTTATCTCCAAAGAAGAAAAAGAAGCACAAGTAGAAATTATTGCTACTGGTAGTGAAGTTTCCTTAGCAGTAGAAGCTCAAAAACTTCTTAAAGAACAAGGCATTGATGTCCGCGTTATCTCTATGCCATGTTGGGAATTATTTGAAGCACAAAGTTCAGAATATAAAGAAAGTGTTCTCTCCTTACCATGGGATAAACGTATCTCTGTAGAAATGCTTTCAACCTTTGGCTGGGATCGTTACGCTAAACATCATATGGGTATGGATTGTTTCGGTGCATCTGCTCCTGCTAAAGATGTAATTGCTAAATTCAATTTTACTGCTTCACACTTAGCGGAATTAGTTACTAATATCATCAAATAATTGATGATAAAATTAAAAGAAGAGACGATAGATTTGTTCTATCGTTTTTTCTTTATGAAAAATATCAATAGTTGCGAGATTAATATATTTCATATATAGTATTAGGGAGGAAAAAGATTATGGCAGATTATGTTTATTTGGATGACTATAGCAAAAAAGGTGCGCTAGGAATTTCTTACCACGCTTTTGATGAATTAGTAACTAAAGCTATTTCTCGTGTGAAAGGGGTTTCAGTTTCTAACAAAAAGTTAAAGAAAAACCAAACTTTTAAACTAAACAGACCAATTCAAACATATATTCGTCACGATATTGTTCATGTGCGTATTGCGGTAGATGTTGCCAAAGGCAATGATTTACAAAAAGTTATTCGTAATATTCAAGATGAAGTTATTAATACCTTGGTACTTGCGACTGAACAAGTTCCTTTCGATGTACAAGTAAAGGTTGAATCAATTATCTAATGTTTGGCAAAAAACGAAAAAAATTAGAAAAGCCTAAGCAATCATACGTCACTCTCCATAACCGAGCTGTAACGCGTTATAAGCAGGCAGCCAAAATACTAATTTGGGCTGGCGTATTAAATTTTGTTGGGCTAATAATTAGTATTGTTCAATTTTACACATCAGAAGACGTTACTACTATTCAGTATTATTTTTGTTTCGGTGTAAATGACTTCTTATTTACTTTATTGGAAACAAAAGCGTCACTCAACGAAAATAATCCAGTTCTATTTTGGATTATTGTAAGCATTATGACTATAGGTACAACAAGTGGATCGACTTTGATTAGTTTATTTGCTTCACAAGGAAAAAAGAAATTTTTAATTTCTTGTCTCATTGCCTATTTTATTGATTGGATATTTGTTTTCTTGGCTTACTTCGTTAGTGGTGAATCTGAACAGGGATTATTACTGAGTGGTGGCGTTCACATTATTATTACTTTCTTCCTCATTATTGCGGCTTATCAATACAAGAAAGTGTTAGAAATTGAAAAACGCTTTGAAAAGCCAAAAGCGGAAGAACAAAAAGAGGCAAATTAGTATGGAAATGAATCGTAATCAACAACATTATATAATCATGACTGTCATCTATGATGAACTGAATGACTTTGTTCTCGGTGGTGGTAAAACTTTTAGAGACGCAAGAGACATGATTAGTGAACTTTGTGAAACACCTTATGATTTAGTTGATAATTTTATCAAAAGCAGCGTTTCTAATGTTTTAAATAATTATGGAGTTATTATCGATGCTTATACCCCGTTATTAAAAAATTGGAAATGGGATCGTTTGCCTTTATTAACTCAAGCCATTCTTTTAATGTCATACGCACATTTCTACTATGTAGAAAAAGTTGATAAAAAAGTTGTTATTAATATTGCAGTTGATTTAGCAAAGAAATATGTCGATGAAAAACAAGCTAAGTTCATTAATGCAATATTAGATGGAGCACTTAAATAAATGCTTGGTGAAAGACCAATTTATTCTGTCACAGATGTTAATCGATACGTTAAAAGCGTTCTTTCACAAGACCAAAATTTAAAATATATTCAAGTGAGAGGTGAGCTATCAAACTTTAAGCATGGGGCAAATGGCCACCTTTATTTTTCTTTGAAAGATAAAGAATGCTTAATTAACTGTGCGATGTTTAACACTTATTCTACGCATCTTTCTTTTGAGCCAAAAGATGGTGATGAAGTTATTGTTTTAGCGTCAGTAGATGTTTATCCAGCGAGAGGAACATATCAACTAATTGTTTATGAAATGGATTCAATTGGACAAGGCGCTCTTCTAATAAAATTAGAAAAGCTAAAAAAAGCATTAGCTAAAGAAGGGCTATTTGATGAATCTCGTAAAAGAGAAATAAATATTTATCCAAAAGCAGTCGGTGTAATTACTGCAAAAAATAGTGCAGCAATCAGAGACATTGTTTTTAACTTAAAAAGACGTTATCCAATCTGTGATATTTATATATTTCCTAGTTCTGTACAAGGCGATTCTGCACCTAAAGAATTATTAGAAGCTTTTAATAAATCACAAGAATACGATTTAGACACCTTAATCATTGGACGTGGAGGCGGTGCTAGTGAGGATTTAAGCGCATTTAACGACGAGAAACTGGTAAGAGCGATTGCTACAAGCAAAATGCCAGTAATTGCGGCTGTAGGGCACGAAATTGACTCTACATTGGTAGATTTTGTGGCTGATAAGCGTGCAAGCACACCTACAGGAGCAGCAGAACTAGCCACAGTGGATATGCGCGAGATAGAACAACACTTTCAAAGCTGTATTGATTCAATGAAAGAAAGTATTGTAAATAAATTAAATGATATGAAGGAAGAAGTAACTTCTTTAAGAAGTGACTTACAAGATCAAATGTTTGACTACATTGAAGAATGCAAAAGAGAAATTAAAAACTACAAAGACCAATTAGCAATATTGAACCCAAAACAAGTCTTAAAGAGAGGATATTCAATTTTATTGAATAGTGAAGGAAAAGCCATTTCTTCAATTAAAGAAATTCAAGCTGGCCAAAAAATAAAAACAGTAGTTAATGATGGCACTATAACAAGTACAGTAGATAAAACGGAGGCATAAATTATGGCAGAAAAGAAAATTGACTTTGAAAAAGAAGTAAAGAAATTAAATGAGATTGTAGAAAAGATTTCTTCTAAAGCTTTAAGCCTTGATGAAAGTTTAAAATTATATGAAGAAGGAAACAAAATTATTAAATCTTTAGAAGACGCTTTAACTGAAGCGCAAGAGAAAGT
>CAVEYA010000062.1:0-21199 GCA_963619935.1 bacterium
CTAATTTGGAGCAGGTGACGGGAATCGAACCCGCATAACCAGCTTGGAAGGCTGGTGTTCTACCACTGAACTACACCTGCATATCGCGGTGATTATTATATACCACCGTGATTAAATTATTCAATTTATTTAGCTAAAAATTGTAATAATTGTGCTTTTGGCATATAACCTAATGAAGATTGAACGGCCTTACCATCTTTAAAATGAATTAAAGTCGGAATAGATTGAATGCCATATAATTGAGCAATATCCATTGCCTCATCAACATCAACTTTAACTATTGTTAAGTCTTTTACTTCGTTAGTTTCATCTATTTCTTCAAGAATTGGGGCAAGCATTTTACATGGACCACACCAAGTTGCGTAGAAATCTACTAATACGTTTCCGTTTTTAATGGTTTCTTTAAATTCTTTCATATCTTTAATATGTTTAATCATAATTGTTACTCCTTAACTAACTAACTAACTAACATTATTATTCCAAAAATGATTAGTATATGTAATGGATAATATAAATAACTACCATATTGGAACCATTTAGCATTATAACCACGTTTGCCGTTATATAGCAAAAGAAACGCTCCTGATATCATTGCGTAGTTTTGAAAACTTACATGCCAATATGCGTAATTACCTAGTAAACAGCCAATGAAATAGAATGCTAATGTACCAATTATCACTGCTCCAAAAGATAATAGATTTAAGACATTTCTTTCTAATGCAGTGCCTAAAAGGCACTCTTTTGCGATACCAGCCTGCTTAGCGTGGTATTCTAAAAACATATCTTTAAATATATGGGCTAGATAGAATAATAAGCATAAAAGCATTGAATAGATGCCATATTGAGTGCGTAAAAAATAAGGCATCCAATGAATTAAATAACTTCCTGAAACTTCTAAGCATGTCGATACAAAACTTAATATTGTGTAAATAACTGGAAGCACCGCTAGAGGCTTTAAATATTTATTATTTTGCTTTAATAAATAGATAGTAATTGCACCAAGTAATAAATCAATAAATATATTTCCTTGATTTCTAATATCGATTCCTTCCACAAAAGTTTCTCCAATATATATGCCAAGAGAAATCGCTGTGGCCATAATGCCTAATCTTAAGAAATATTTACCAATGTTCTTACTATGTAAAGCGCCTTCTACAATCATAAAACAGAATAGTGGTAACGCTAATCGGCCAATCATTCTTAATAAGTTGACAATCCAAAAGTTTTCACCATAAAACATGCCCAAGGCAAAACCGATGTGATCAATGGTCATGAAAACAAGAGCTAATATTTTTAAAATAAATGAACTAAATACACACCAACGCTGATTATTTTGCATATTATTGCCACCTTATTCTAATGATATTAATTATAACAGAAAATAGGTTATTAGTAATATGTGCGGTAGTGGAACTTGCTAAACCAAATTTATGGTAGAAGAAGGAAAGGATTCCTCCCGCAATCATATAACTTGGGAGATTTAATAATTCATTAACAATGTCTTTGCTTCTAATATTAAAGTGGATTAAACCAAATATTAAAATACTTACTATGTAAGCCACCCAAGGTTTAATTCTTAAAAAGAAGTTAAATAAACCGACACGATATGTTAATTCTTCACAGATTGGTCCAATAATTCCTAATACGATAATAGAAGTTATTGGTAATAAAGTTATCATATCGACAACCGCACTTTGGTTATCATTTTCATTCATTGGATGAATTAGGTTAATAATTTTTGAGTAAGCAAAGCTTGTTATAATTAAAACAACACCACCTAATAGTCCCCATAAATAAGGAGCAATTTTATTAAATGATGATTTAAAACAATTAAAATATTTGATGATAATGGCAAGTAGTCCAATAAAAACGAATAGATAACTAAATGTACTTGTTAGCGGTAAGAAGTAAGTGCTGTCAGTTCCTAATGTACTCTCTAATATGATTTGAACTGCTAAACTGATAACAGACAAACCTATGTTACCAACGATAAATAAAAGGATTTGCTGTAACAAAGGAAGCCAAACTACTTTTTTTGTCACTTTACTATTTGTGAACTCTTTATTTTCTTGGTGACATTTAGGACAATTAGCTAAAGCTTTGTCATAAGATTCACCACATTCTTCACATATTTTATTTCCGAATAACATTTACTTTATTTCTCCGTGAAAAAACTATACACTAAATTTGTGACGAAATGTAGTCATAACTTTGTTATTACTACTTTATAAGCAAAAAATGAAAGAGATTAATCAAACTTATCAAGCCACAGTAGAAGAGATGAAATCCAAATTCATCGCAATTCTGACGCCGATTAATTCCCCGGAAGAATTTAAAAAACTTTTACTCAAGCTACAAAAAGAACATAACAAGGCTCGTCATATTGTTTACGCCTATCGTATTGATCAAAAAACAAAATCTTGCGATGACAAAGAACCTAAAGGCACTGCTGGTAGGCCTTTATTAGAATTACTCTTAAAAAAGGATTTAAATAAAGTAGCCTTAATCGTGGTACGTTACTTTGGCGGAACTTTATTAGGCGCTGGTAGACTACTTAGAACATATGTTAAAGCCGGTGTAAGCGTGGTTAATCAAATAGAAGAAAAATAGGAGCATTATTATGGCAGATTGTAATCATCAATGTGATGGCTGCCCATCCGCAGAAGGATGTAGCAGTAAAATTGAAAAAGCAAAATTAAATAGCCGTTCACACATTAAGAAAATTATTGCGGTGCTTTCTGGTAAAGGGGGAGTTGGTAAATCGTATATCACCTCTTTATTAGCGGTTAATTTAAATAGACAGGGGTATAAAGTTGGGATATTAGACGCTGATGTGACTGGCCCAAGTATTCCAAAGGCTTTCGGTGTAACCGAAAAGGCTTATGGAGAAGATAATCTTATTTATCCTTTAGAAAGTAAGGGTGGAATTAAAGTTATTTCTGCAAACTGTTTATTGGAAAATGATTCTGATCCAATTATTTGGAGAGGCTCATTATTAAGCAGTTTAATTAAGCAATTTTATGAAGATGTCTTATGGGAAGAATTAGATTATTTATTAATCGATATGCCTCCAGGAACAGGTGATATTGCGTTAACTGTTTTCCAATTAATCCCAGTTGATGACTTAGTGATTGTCACTTCCCCACAAGATTTAGTGAGTTTAATTGTCACAAAAGCAATTAAAATGGCAAACATGATGAATATTAAAGTAGCGGGTGTGATTGAAAATATGTCATATTTATCTTGCCCTGACTGTGGTAAAAAGATAAACCTTTTTGGTGAATCACATTTAGAAGAATTTGCCCAACAATTAAATTTTAAAATATTAGCCAAATTACCATTAATTAGTGAAAACACAAAATTAATGGATGAAGGCAAAGTAGAAAATATTTCTTTAGAGGAAATACTTCCTGCTGTTGAAGCTTTGAAAGAAGGAAAATAAAATGTCGGAATTAGAAAGAAGAAGAGACAATCTCTTCAATTTAATGAAAGAAAATAGCGTGGCCGTTATTTTCTCTGGAGTTAGCAAAATTGCTAGTGAAGATGAAAATCTTCCATTTATTGTTAATCGCAGCTTTTTCTATCTCACTAATATTAGTCAAGAACATTCAGTCCTTTTATTAATCAAGGGTATTAGTGAAAGAAAAGCTTATTTATTTGTGGATGAATATAGTGAATTAAAAGAAAAATGGACTGGTCGAAGATTGACTTATGATGAAGCGGGACAATTAGCAGACATGCAAAATGTTAATTCATCTGAATCTTTTTTAAGCATGTTAGACTTAGCATTGACCGCAAATAACAATCAATATGGTGCAATTAGCACACTATATTTAGATTTAACACCTGAAATTAAAATTGGCGAAATGGAATCTACAATTAGTTTCCAAAGAGAAATAGAAGTTAAATATCCACATATTTCTACCTTAGATATTAAGCCATTAGTGACCAATTTAAGAATGGTTAAATCTGAATATGAAATTCAACAATTAAGAGACGCAATTAGTTTAACAAACCTTGGTTTGAACAAATTAATTTGTTCATTAAGACCTGGCGTGTTCGAGTATGAATTAGCCGATATCTTCGAATTCTTTGGTCGTCAACATAATCGTAGTGGATTAGCCTTTGACACAATCGTGGGTGCAGGCAAAAACGCCACATGTTTACATTATCCAACTCAAAATTGTTCTATTAAATCAGGAGATTTGGTTTTATTTGATTTAGGCTATAAATCTAATGGTTATTCTGCCGATATTTCTCGTACTTATCCAGTTGATGGTGTTTATACCGGAAAAGGCAGAGACGTTTATGAAGCAGTTTTAAACTGTAATAAAGCGGTGATTGAATACATTCACGCTGGATTAACTATTAAAGATTTACAAGAATACGCAAAAGAATTTTTAAAAAATGAATGTATTCGTTTAAATTTAATGAAACCGGAAGATAATATTATGAAATATTATTTCCATAATGTTTCGCATCATTTAGGACTAGACACTCATGACTGTTCTAATCGTGAAAAGCCATTAGAGGAAGGCAATGTTATCACCGTTGAACCAGGATTATATTTTGCTGAACTTGGTATCGGCGTGCGTATTGAAGATGATGTCTTAGTGCATGAAAATTATGGTGAAGTATTATCGCGCGAAATTCCTAAGGAAATCGCGGATATTGAAAAATTATTTCGCACAAAAAGGTAATTAACATGAAACCATATATTCTTTCTATTGACCAAGGTACAACATCGACAAGGGCGATTTTATTTGATCATGATGGTCAAGTTTGCTTCATGGCTCAAAGACCCGTTCAATGCTTATTCCCAGAACCAGGTTGGGTAGAAGCTGATGCTTTATCCATTTGGGTTTCTGTGATTGATGTCATTAATGAAGTATTAGTTAAGGCTAATACCACTATGAAATCAGTGGATTCTATAGGTATTACAAATCAAAGAGAAACTTCCATTGTGTGGGACAAGAAAACAGGTTTACCTGTTTATCATGCAATTATATGGCAATCTAGACAATCTGCTGATATTTGTGATGCATATCAAGATAAGAAAGAATTTATTCATCAAAAAACCGGATTATTAATTAATCCATACTTTTCTGCTTCTAAAGTACGTTTTATTTTAGACCATATTCCTGATGGTCAATCTAGAGCAAATAAAGGTGAATTATTATTCGGTACAATAGACACTTGGTTAATATATAAAATGACCATGGGCAAAGTTCATGCGACAGATGTTAGTAATGCTTCAAGAACCCTTTTATTTAATATTAAAGAAATGAAATGGGACAAAGATTTATTAAAACTATTTAATATTCCTAGTTGTATGTTACCTAAGGTATATCCTTCTTCTTATAACTATGGAATTGCTTCTTTCTTTAGCAAGGAAGTCGCTATACATGGTGTTGCTGGTGACCAACAAGCTGCTTTATTTGGACAAACTTGTTATGAAATTGGTGAAAGTAAAAATACCTATGGCACAGGCTGCTTTATGCTAATGAATGTTGGTGATAAACCTTTATTCTCGAAAAATGGTTTATTAACCACAGTAGCATGGCAAATCGGGGATAAAGTCACTTATGCATTAGAAGGTTCAGTGTTTGTTGGTGGAGCAGTTGTACAATGGCTCCGTGATGAAATGCACTTAATTAATTCTAGTGGTGATAGTGAAAGTTGTGCGAATAAGGTTAAAGACACAAATGGAATGTATTTTGTGCCGGCCTTTGTAGGGTTAGGCACTCCATATTGGGATGATGATGCGAGAGGTTCCGCTTTTGGCATGACTAGAGGAACGAATCGCAATCACTTTGTTAGAGCTTGTTTAGAAGCTGTTGCTTACCAATGCAAAGATGTCTTTGAAATTATTCATAAAGAAACTAAATACAAACTAAAAAGTTTAAAAGTTGATGGTGGAGTGACTAAAAATAAATTTCTAATGCAATTCCAAGCCGACATTTTAAACACTCAAATCATGCTGCCAAAATGCTTAGAAACTACTGCGTTAGGAGCTTGCTATTTAGCAGGTTTAAGCAGTGGATTTTATAAAGACATTAATGAAATTAAATCTATCCATTCTTATCAAGCTATTTATGAGCCAATGATGAGCAAAGAAGATATTAATCTTCGTTATAAAGGATGGCTTAAAGCCGTTAAATCAACAAGAACATTTAAATAGAGGAAATTATTTTGTCTGAGAATAAAAAAATACATATTTTAGATAAACTACAAATCGCACATATTTTAGATCAATTAAATAATCATCAAGATTTAAATTATGATGCAGTTTTTAAGGTGTATCTTTTAACAAGCAATGCGCTGCAAGAATTAGTGGATTCTAATATTATTCAAGGATTAAGAAGCATTAACCCAATTGAAGTCTTGTATTATTGCGTTGGAGAGTATATTTATACTCTTGCGGGCAAATCTCCCGATGAAAAAGTCAAAGCTTTGCAAGATGAACAATACTATAATTCAATTGCCTCTGTTGCAAGTGATAAATATGTCACCTTATCCTTATTTAATCATGCGGAAAAAAAGATTGCTAATCAGTTTATTCCTCCAATGAGTTCACTTAACCTCTATTTGAACTTCATGCATAACATTTTAAATAATTATCAAAAGAACGATCCTTTGTCTACATTAATTACTGATTTGTTGATTAAATCGGTGAGTATTTCGCGTTGTATTTTAGGCTTATTAATACAAGGTTATGAAACAACCGCTTTTGCCTCTTGGAGAACATTGCACGAATGTGAATGTACTTTACTTTTGTTAGAAAAATACGGGGAACCATTAATTAATCGTTATTTAATTCATATGCAATACGGTATTGTCTTTAAAAACGGAGACACCACTGACGAAAAAGGAACACGTATCTTTAACGATATGAAAGAAGAAATGCGTGTCCTTGGTTTAAAAAGCAAAGATATCAAAAAATATATTGAATATGGATGGCTATATAGCATTCCAGGAGTCAAAGAAGACCCGACATTTAAACTTAATTTCCGTGATGGATTAGAAAAACTTGCCGGTCTAGAAATGTATTCTTCACGATACGAATTATCATCTGAACTTATTCATAGCACACCGATGCTTATTTATTCAAATAAAGAATATTTTTATTTTGTGACGTTACTTAGTCTATATGAATCTTTCTTTAGATTAGAAAAAGTGTTTGTGTCTTTATTTGCAAAAAGAGTTACTCAAGAACAACTAAAACAATATACCGAATTAAGAAATTTATATTACTCTCAGCTAGTTAATATTCATAAGCGAGAAATGCTTAACTTCCAACGTTGGCAGAAAAGAAAGCAATAAAAAAAGGGCATAGCCCTTTTTATTTTGGTTTTATTTAATTAATCTTCGTAACAAGAACCGCCGATGAATTCACGGATAATGGAATTACATGGTACCCATTCATCTGGCAAATCATTGAAGAATTTAAGCATTCTAGTTAATCTCTCAGCGACAGGGAAGTATTCACTTTCCATATCAATTTCTTCTAATAACGGCATTGCATATTTCTTCATTGCACTGAGTTCGAAGGACGAGAATGAATTATAAACATAGTTTGCACCTTCTTGGGTGTTATAAATCCATTTGAATTCACCTTTACGGACACTTGCCCACATACTCATTGTGTCAGTGGCGGAAGCATTACGTGTACGGTAGTCACGGATAATCCTTCTTAATAATCTTAAATCTGTTAATGATAATGGATTATGATTATCAATGTTTACTTGTGCTTGAGGAGCGATGAAGATTTTAAATTTTTGATGGCTTGGAATAGAAGCGGTCATTTTTTCATTTAAAGCATGGATACCTTCAATAATGATTGGCTGATCGCTTGGAATTCTTAATGTTCTACCTTTAACACGATGACCGACTTTAAAGTCGAATTTTGGTAATTCTACTTCTTCTCCAGCAATTAAATCAGAGATATTTTCGTTAAATAACTTAATATCTAAAGCTTCAACAGCTTCTAAATCTGGGTTTCCATCTTCATCTTTAGGGGCTAAATCCTTGGTGAGATAATAGTCATCCATCGAAATACGAATTGGATTTAATCCACGAGAGAGGAGTTCAATTCTTAAACGATTGGCGAATGTAGTTTTGCCTGAACTTGATGGTCCAGCAATACAGATTAAGCGAATATTTTCTTTATCGTCTTCAATCATTTGACCTAATTCACAAAGTTGGCGATTGTGTTTTTGTTCGCATAAAGTAATGAAATCAATTGGTCCATCACTTTCAATACGTTTATTAATGCCAAAGATTGTGTCACAACCTGTGGCTTTTGCCCATTGATGGGCTCTTTTTAGTGTTTTACCAAAGGTAGGTGCATCTTCAAATGGTGGAATTTCACCATTCACTTCTGGACGTGGATATTGAATAATCACGCCTGGATGATAGAAACGGACTGTCCATCTTTTGATATATCCTGTGCTTGGCACCATACGATTGTACATATAGTTTTTATAACCATCACAAGAATAAATGTGAGCGGTCTTTTCTGGACGGTATTGCAAGATTTTAACTTTATCTTCAAATCCTTCATTTTCAAAAATGTGGCTCGCTTCTTCTTTGCTTACAATAGTTCTCACTAATGGATAATCAGCTTCGACGATTCTTTTCATTTCAGCTTCTAATTCTCTCACCATCGCATTATTACTAGCGACACCTGGAGTTAAGATTTGCATAAAAATGGAACGAGAAACATTATATGAGAAACGAATTTCAAGATTTGGACGAATATTGTGCATCGCCATTGCTACTAAGAAACGCAATGAAGCTTCGTAAGATGGCTTTGCATCACGGTCTTTACAAGTTAATGGAACAATCACAGAATCCTTATCAAGGACATAAGTTAATTCACGAACTCGTCTATTTACATAGGCACAGACGATATTCTTATCATTACCAACTACATCTAAAACTGTAATTGGTTTATCAAAAGTTTTAGTCTCGTTATTTAAAGTAACTTTAAACGGCATAATTTGCCTCCTTTCAAGTATTAAATCACGCAAGAGTATTTTACGATAACGCTTGTTTATAGGCAAATAAAATTATTTTGTTCGTAAGCGTATATACATACATGATATACTATTATCGATTTAGGAGAATAACGATGAAAAAATTATTAGTAGTTGTTGATTACCAAAATGATTTTGTTGACGGTGCGTTAGGCTTTAAGGGCGCTGAGAAAATCGAAAAAGAAATCATTAATTTAATCAATGAATTTGAAAAAGAAAACCAAGATATTGTCTTTACATTAGATACGCATGGTAAAGATTATTTAGAAACAGTGGAAGGAAAGAATTTACCAATCCCACATTGCTTAAAAAACACAAAAGGCCATGAATTAACTAGTGGCCTAAAACCTTTAGTAAAAGACCATCCTGTTTTTGAAAAAGAAGGGTTTGGTTCTTTAGCGTTAGGCGAGTTCATTAAAGACAAAAGTTATGACGAGATTGTCTTCTGTGGTTTGGTGAGTGATATCTGTGTATTTAGTAATGCGATTATCGCAAAAGCGGCAGCGGGTACACACACTGAAATTAAAGTCATAAAGAAGGCTACTTCTTCCAATGATTTAGCTGTGCAAGAAGATGCTTTTAAACTGTTAAAGCATTTGCACATTCAAGTGCTTTAAAGGGCACTTTTTAACTTGAATATTCATTAAGAATATTAAATAATAATTATGTTCACGATTAAGGAGAAAAGATGATGAAAAACATGGTTTACATTCAATCGGGAGGACCTACTTCTGTTATTAATAGCTCATTTTATGGTGCTATTAAAGAAGCTAAGGCACATCCTGATCAAATCGACCACATTTACGGATCAATTCACGGTATTGAAGGATTAATTGATGATTGTCTTATTGATATTAACCAAGAAGATGATGAACAAATTGAATTACTACTTCAAACACCTGGTTCCATTCTTGGCACAACACGTAAGAAATTACCAAAGGATATTAATGACCCAGTTTATGAAAAAATCATTGAAACATTAAAAAAGCATAATATTAAATATGTTTTCATTAATGGTGGGAACGATTCTATGGACACATGTCATAAAATCTCCATTTTAGTTAAAGAATTGAATTTAGACATCGTAGTAATTGGTGTTCCTAAAACGATTGATAATGATTTAGCTTGTACAGACCATTCATTAGGGTTTCCAAGCGCCGCTAAATTTGTAATTAACACAGTTAGTTCAATCAATAAAGACGCTGGATGCTTCAAAGTTGGTAAAGTCCATATTGTTGAGGTCATGGGCAGAAATGCCGGTTGGTTAACAGCGTCTGTTGATATTTTGCCAGAAAACAATCGCCCACATTTAATTTATATTCCAGAAAACAAATTTGATTTAGAAAAATTCTTAGTTCAAGTCAAAGAAGTTTATGATCGTGAAAAATATGCATTAGTCTGCATTTCAGAAGGAATTGATTTCCCAAGAGATACAAGTAACGCCCATATCGATGGCTTTGGCCACGTGCAATTAGGTGGCGCTGCAGTTGACTTATGCCGCATAGTTGAAGAAAGACTTCATGTACCAACGCGTGCTGTAGAACTTTCTTTAACCCAACGTGCTTGTCCTATTTTTATTTCTAAAATTGACCGTAAGGAAGCAATTCACACTGGTCGAATGGCGGTTCGAGCTGCTTTAAGGGGCGTGACTAACAAAATGATTATCTTTAAGAGAATCAGTCAAAAACCTTATAGAATTGAATATGAACTAGCTGACTTATCCTTAGTCGCTAATGCAGAAAGCAGAATTCCAGAAACGATGATGGTGGATGACACAAGAATGGCAGATTCATTCCGCGAATATATTCGCCCATTAATCGCTGGTGAAGTGCCACTAAAATACAAGAATGGTTTATTATTAGCGGCCAACTTAAAAAAAGTCCGAGTTGAGTAAATAATGAAATACTGGTATGCCCATTTAAATTCGAGTTTAAAAACAGCGGTGTGGTCAGTGTTAGTTCTGACCATATTAGTTATTCTTTTATCGCCTCTATTTTTCTTCTCATTAATGGAAATACCATTAGGTATTGCATTGGGTGGATCTGTTGGCATCCTAAATTATTTAATCCTTGGATTAATTGATAATAAAGAAAATAAAAAAGTTAATACAACGTTAACTATTGTGACAATTGCAGTACGTTTATTTGTCATTATGGGAGTACTTGTCTTAGTTGGGTTTCTTTATTACAAACAAAACATTAAGCTATTTAATATCTTCGCTGTTGCCGGTAGTTATTTTATTAGCTTCATTGTTTCTATATTTATTTTAAGAAAAGAAGGTACAAATGATATTCATTGATATAATAGGACAATTTAAAGAATTTGATCTTGCTCCAGAAGTAATATCTTCTTTAATCGTGATGTTATTAATTATCATTTGGGCTATTTATGTAGGTATTAGAGCTCATTTTCAAGACCCTTTAAAAAAGCCAAAAGGAATGCTTTTAGTAGCTGAATTTGGCGTGGAGTTCTTTGACAATATGGCTTATGGCCTTATGGGCAAACAATTTAAAAACTTTGGCGGCTACATTATGGGCATTGCTTTATACCTATTCCTTGCCTTTATCTGGGGCTTAACAGGCTTACCTGCTCCACTTACCTACATGGCGATTCCTTTATCGCTAGGTTTATCTTCTTTTGTGATGATACACGCTCAAAGTATTCGCTTCACAAAATGGGGATATTTTAAACGTTATATTGATCCATTGCCGGTCTTTTTACCAGTTAATTTAATTTCCATGTGGGCACCTTTACTTGCTTTGACTCTTCGTTTATTTGGCAACGCCATTTCAGGTTGGGTCATTATGAGCATTGTATATCTTGCGTTAGAAAATCTATCGGCCACGATATTTGCGTTTTTAGAACCAATAATTGGAGAATGGAACCAAGTGTTCATTGCTCCATTAGTGACCTGGATTTTACACTTATATTTTGATTTATGGTCTGCTTTTATCCAAACCACCGTGTTTATTTCATTAACACAGATTTATGTTGGACAAGAAGCGCCAGAAGATTTTACTGATTAAAGAAAGGAGGAAAGAATATGACTGATACTGCATTTAAATTATTGTCTGCTGCCATTACTATGATGGCCGTTATGCCATCTGCTATTGGTGAAGCTAATATCTGCTGCCACGCTGTTGATGGTATTGCCCGCAATCCAGAAGTTTATAGTAAATTACGTACAACCATGATTCTTGGCTGTGCTTTAACTGAAACAACTGCTATTTACTCATTATTGATTGCTATTTTATGTTTGTTTAACTAATTAAGGAGAAAACTCGTATGGTAGATCTAACAATATTGTCAGATTTTTCTTCCATTGCTGGGGATATTAGTAAAAAACTAATCCCAAACTGGATTTCTTTTACCGTGCAGTTCGCTGCTTTAGCAATTTTAGTTACAGTGGTTTTCTTTGTGGCTTATAAGCCTGTGAAAAAGATTCTTCGTAAACGTTCTGATTATGTAGAAAAAACAATCAGTGACGCGGAAGAAAAAAAGAAAGAAGCTGAAAAAGACATTGTTGCTGCTAAAGAAACAGTTATTGCTTCGAAAAAACAAGCTGTTGATATTTTAGCTAGTGCTAAAGCTAATGCGAATAAAGTTAGTGAAACGATGATTGAAGAAACTAACGCGCAAATCTCAGTGATGAAAAAACAAGCGGAAGAAGATATTGCTAGAAGTAAAGAAAACGCCAAAGAAGAAATTCGTCAAGAGATGGTTTCTGTGGCATTATCTGCCTCTAGTGAAATTTTAAAACGAGAAGTAAATCCAGAAGACAACACTCGTTTAGTGGAAGATTTTATTAAGGATATTGATAAGTAATATGAATGAAATTGCCTCTCGTTATGGTTTAGCTTTATATTCTTTAGCGTTAGAAGAAAATAAAATATCTTCTTTACAAGAAGAAAATAAGGAATTGCTTGCTATTTTAAAAGATAACAATGATTTTATCTTGCTTCTTGGAAGTGAATTTTTATCTTTAAAAGAACGATTAGATATATTAGAAAAAAGTTTAGTCGGTATAGATCAAAATCTTGTGTCATTTTTAGCAATTGTAATTGAAAATAACCGTAGCGATTATATCATTGATATTCTTGAAGCTTTTAATAGTTACTGTAATGAATATAAAGGTGTCAAGGAAGGCTATATTTATTCCACACTTAAATTAGATCAAGATACAATTTTAAAAATTAGTGAAAAACTATCAAAGATAGAACATAAACAAATTGAACTCAAAAACAAAATTGATCCTTCTTTAATTGGAGGGGTTAAAGTAGTAATTGGGGATAAAGTTTACGATGGTTCTATCAAAAATCATTTAGAAATGATGAAAAACGACCTTTTGAAATAGAGTAGGAGGACGCATTTATGAAAATTAACGCTAATGAAATTAGTGCTTTAATTAAAGAACAAATTAAAAATTATCACAAAAAAGTAGACACTAGTGATGTCGGAACAGTTGTTACTGTTGGTGATGGTATTGCTTTGATATACGGTTTAGATAACGCAATGCTGGGTGAACTTTTATTATTCCCTCACGATGTTTATGGGATGGTAATGAACTTAGAAGTTGGCCATGTCGGAGCGGTTTTACTCGGTGATGATTCATTAATTAAAGAAGGCGACGCTGTTCGTAGAACAAAACAAGTTATGGAAGTTCCAGTTGGGGATGAAATGCTTGGTAGAGTAGTAAATGCCTTAGGTCAACCTATCGATGGTTTAGGCGAAATTAAAACTCATAAAAGTCGTCCAATTGAAGTAATAGCCCCTGGTGTTATAAAACGTAAGAGTGTTGATACTCCATTAGAAACAGGTATTACCGCGATTGATGCGATGACTCCGATTGGTCGTGGACAACGTGAATTAATTATTGGCGATCGTCAGACTGGCAAAACCGCGATTGCGATTGACACCATTATTAATCAAAAAGGTAAGGGTGTGTTGTGTATTTATGTCGCAATTGGACAAAAAAATTCTACAGTCGCTCAAATTGTTGATAAGTTAAAGGCTCATGGAGCGATGGAATACACGATGGTAATGGCCGCTACTGCTAGCGAACCAGCCCCATTATTATATGTTGCTCCTTATGCTGGATGTGCTGTTGCAGAAGAATGGATGAATCAAGGCAAAGATGTCTTAATCATCTATGATGATTTGAGTAAACATGCAGTAGCCTATCGTGCATTATCTTTATTACTTAAACGTTCTCCAGGTAGAGAAGCTTATCCAGGTGATGTATTTTACTTACATTCTCGTTTATTAGAAAGAGCGTGTAAATTAGCTCCTGAGTATGGTGGTGGTTCAATTACCGCTTTACCAATTGTAGAAACGCAATCAGGTGATATTTCCGCTTACATTCCAACTAATGTCATTTCTATTACTGATGGTCAAATTTTCTTAACGACAGATTTATTTAATGCTGGCCAAAGACCAGCAATTGATAGTGGCTTATCCGTCTCTCGTGTTGGCGGGGCCGCTCAATATAAAGCTACTAAACAAGTGGCAAGAAGCTTAAAAATTGATTTAGCAAGTTTTGCTGAAATGAAATCATTCTCACAATTTGGTAGCGATTTAGATCAATCTACTGTCGCGATTTTAAAACATGGTGAAGTTTTACTTCAAGTTCTTCGCCAAGAACAATACCAGCCAAGAAGTTTATCTAAACAAGTCTTTGAACTTTTCTTAGCAAAGAATAAGTACTTAGATAATATTGATACTAATAAAGTGAGAAAAACACTTGATGAAGCTTATCAATTTGTAAGTAATTACCACATTGATATTTTAGGTTCGATTGATCAAGAAAAAGAAATTCTTCCAGAAATGGAAAAAGCTTTAAATGTGGCTTTGGAAGAATTTTTCCAAACTAAAGAAGAAAATAAATAAAATTTATGTCACAACAAGTAACCAACGTTAAAAAGAGAATATCTTCTGTTAGTAGTGCTTTAAAAGTCACCAGCGCGATGAAGCTAGTGTCCACAGTTAAATTAAAGAAGTGGAAAAATAAAATGCTTGCGAATCGTGAATACGCTGATGCAATTAACGAAGTCACTAACAAGATTTTAAAATACACGCAAAAAGTGAAGACTCCTTTTAATGTGGCTAATGATTCAAAAAAGAATTTATATATTATTGTTTCTTCTACTTTAGGACTATGTGGTTCCTATAATAATAACGTCTTTAAGGTTGCAGATGTTGCAATCAAACCTTTTGATGATGCGATTATTTTAGGTAAAAAGGGCTTAATTCACTACGAACATGGTGAATTTAGTAAAGTCGAAGGTTTTAACGAATATAACTCGTTTAACGATACAGGAATTATTAATTCATTAATTGAATTGATTAAAAGAGAATATCTCAAGGGAACATATCACGAGATTCACTTGATATATTCAGAATATAAAAATTCTTTAGTCTTTTTAGCTAAAGATTCGATTATTCTTCCACTTACAAAAGTGGAATCTGATGAATTATCATTTGGTCCAATTTTAGAACCAAGTGAAGAAAAATTAGTGGAAACATTAATTCCTATTTATCTAAAAACAGTGGTCAATTCCAAATTATTAGAAAGTGAAGTTTGTGAACAAGGAGCGAGATGCAATGCAATGGATAACGCAACGAATAACGCTCAAGAATTATTAGATAATTTAAAAATTGAATTTAATAAAGCAAGACAAGGCGCGATTACACAAGAAATTATTGAAATTGTTAGTGCCGCGAATGCGATTTAGGAGGTTATTTTATGAACGAAGTAACAGTCAAAGGAAAAATTATTCAAGTTGTTGGACCAATTGTAGATGTACGTTTTAAAGACCAACATCTACCAGAGCTTTTAACTGCTTTAATTATTCCTTTAAATGAAGATAGTACATTAACTGTCGAAGTTGCCCAGCATATTGGCGACGATGTAGTGAGATGTGTTTCTATGGGCCCAACAGAAGGTTTAGTAAGAGGAATGGAAGTTATTTCAACCGAAAAACCAATCACTGTACCAGTTGGTCAAGAAACATTAGGGAGAATGTTTAATGTTTTAGGCGAACCTATTGATGGCTTAGAAAAAGAATCAATTGAACACGCTAAAAGATTATCTATTCATCGCAATGCTCCTAAATTTAAAGATCAATCTGTGAAAACGGAAATCTTTGAAACAGGTATTAAAGTTATTGATTTACTTTGCCCTTATGTTAGAGGCGGGAAGATTGGTTTATTTGGTGGTGCCGGTGTTGGTAAAACAGTTTTAATTCAAGAATTAATGAATAATATTGCAAATGAAAAAGGTGGTATCTCTGTCTTTGCTGGTGTTGGTGAAAGAAGCCGTGAAGGTAATGATTTATATCATGAAATGAAAACCTCTGGTGTTTTAAGTAAAACCGCGCTTGTCTTTGGCCAAATGAATGAACCACCAGGAGCTCGTATGAGAGTTGCTCTTTCAGGTTTAACTATGGCGGAATATTTCCGTGATGAACAACATAGTGATGTTCTTTTGTTCATTGATAATATTTTTAGATTTACGCAAGCTGGTAGTGAGGTGTCTGCCTTATTAGGCAGAATGCCATCAGCAGTTGGCTATCAACCAACCTTAGCGACAGAAATGGGCCAATTACAGGAAAGAATTACTTCTACAAAAGATGGTTCCATTACATCAGTTCAGGCAATTTATGTTCCTGCTGATGACTTGACTGACCCAGCTCCTGCTACTGCTTTCTCTCATCTTGATGCGAAAACAGTTTTAGACCGTAACACAGCAGCGTTAGGCATTTACCCTGCTGTTGATCCATTAAATAGTTCTTCTACAGCCTTAGAAGCCAGTATTGTAGGGGAAGAACATTATAATGTTGCCCGTCGTGTCATCGAAATTCTTGAAAGATATAAAGAATTATCCGATATTATTGCTATTTTGGGTATGGATGAATTATCTGAAGACGATAAAAGGATTGTCGAAAGAGCAAGAAAGATTAGAAACTTCTTATCTCAACCATTCCATGTCGCTAGCCAATTTAATGGTTTAGAAGGTAAATATGTGAAAATCTCAGATACTGTAAGAAGCTTTAAAGCTATTCTTGATGGCGAAGCAGATGATCTTCCAGAAGTAGCTTTCTTATATGTCGGTACGATTGAAGAAGCAAGAAAGAAAGCTGAGAGTTTAAAAAATGAATAACGAAACTTTTCATTTAATTATTCTCACTCCATTTGGCAAATACTTTGAAGGCGACGCAACTTTTTTAGAAGTGCATTCAGAAGACTATAGCCTTGGCATTTTACCTAACCATTCTCCATTAATCTCAACATTAGTGATTAGTAAAATGGTTTTAAAAACAAAAGACGGTGAAAGAAAATTTGCTATTGGTGGTGGTGTAATTAATATTGAAAAAGATAAAACTACCTTATTATTAGATTCTATTGAACGAGATAGCGAAATTGATATTGACCGTGCTTATCAAGCTAAATTAAGAGCGGAAGAGAGGTTAAAAAAATCGACTACTGATGAGTCGATAGATGTCAATAGAGCAAAGGCCAGTTTAGCCAGAGCCTTAAACAGATTAAATATTAGTGGATATAATCATTAATTAAATTAATTAAATTAGTAGCTTCGTTTAAATGATATTCATCATAAGAGACTACTTTTTTATTATTCACTTCAAAAGCATATAAGGATGTCGGATTTTCTAATCCATAGGCCTGATTAATGGTTTTTAATGAATCATCACTAAAATCATTCTTATTTATAATAAGAATATCTTTCTTTGCGTTAACCACTTCATTATTTAATATGATGTTTGTTAAATTGGTTAATGATATTTCATCATAATCCATTTCATAAACGAAATAAGAATCGTGGTTTTCTTGATATTTATTCCAACCATCATAAGTCGCAAGTTTACTGATTTTGCTATTAATATAATGATTCTTCATAATCTTACTTAAACCAGTGTAGCTAGAGAATTTATTAGAGTTAACTTCATAGGTTATTTCACCATTTTTAAAATAATAGATTTCAGGCACATAATTCGAAGTAAAAATTGTTGGATATTTTTCTTGTAATTTTTGATATTCATATTTTTTTTCTTCATCATCATACTTAGAAGTGTCAAAACGATAAATTAACTGATGAGTTTTAGCTACATATTTATCAAGTATTTCCTTTAAATCTAGGCAATGCGAACAAAATGGTGAATATAACTCTAAGACAAATGGTACTTTATAATCCACTAATTGACATAGATGGTCATAGTTTAATTCTTCATATTGCTCTTCGTATGCTTCAATGTATGGGACACTATGTTCTATATCTTGGCAAGCAGTTAAGGTTGGTGCAAGTAATAACGGAACAGCGATGAATAATATTTTTTTCATGCCATTACTATAACATAATTTCGTAATTTAATACGAAAGTCTTTTATGTTAGAATAATAACGCTTAAGGAGAAACGCTTATGAATGCATGGCATGATGTTAAGCCTGTGAGAATTAAACCTGATAATTTTTTATCGATGATTGAAATCTCTAAAGGCAGTAAAAACAAATATGAACTTGATAAGGAAACTGGTCATTTAATTCTTGACCGAGTTTTATATACTTCAACTCATTATCCGCAAAATTATGGCTTTATTCCACGTACTTTTGCTCGTGATTTTGACCCATTAGATGTTTTAGTTCTTTGTAGTGAAACAATTTTACCAATGAGCTTTGTAAGATGTACTCCAATTGGTGTATTAGTAATGACTGATTCTAATTTGCCTGATGAAAAGATAATTGCTGTTTGTGCAGATGATCCGTTTTATAAAGACTTTCGTGATATTTCAGAAATTCCTGAACATATTATGGATGAGATCCGTCATTTCTTTGCCGTTTATAAAACCTTAGAAGGCAAGTCAACTGCAGTTGATGTTATTAAAGGCAGAGAAGAGGCAATTAAAGTAATTAAAGAATGCATGGATAGCTATAAACGCAAGATTGAACCTAAAGTCATCGCGGAAAGAAAAGCTCGCGGTTATTAATCATATGATTAATATTGTTTTATATCGTCCAGAAAAACCGCAAAATACTGGTAATATTATGCGAACTTGCGTTGCAATACACGCAACTTTACATATAATTGGCCCTTTATCTTTTTCGATTGATTCTAAAGACTTAAAAAGGGTAGGCATGGATTATATTGATGATTTAAAAATGCATTATTATGCAAGCTATGAAGAATTCAATAACAAGTTCTGTAATGAAGAAATATTCTATGTCACTCGTTATTCTAATAAAGTCTATTCAACATTTGATTTTACTGATTCCACTAAAGATGTATTTATCATGTTTGGACGTGAATCAACCGGTATACCACATGATATTTTAAGAGCGCACATGGATCATTTATTAAGACTTCCTATGGTGCCCGAAGCAAGAAGCTTGAACTTATCTAACTGTGTCGCAATTGTGGCCTATGAAGTGCTTAGACAACAAGGCTTTCCGAATTTAGCCACTAGCGAAGCTATTAAAGGTCCTGATTTTTTAATTAAAGAAGGCAAACAAGATGAAAATTAATAAATTAACCTTTTTATTTATTCCTTTTTTAGTTGGCTGTTCCATTGGTGAGCATGAATTTGATGGTGAAAAAATCATGCTTGAATATGTTGAAAATGGTGGGTTTATCGAAACTACACCAAAAGAGCTATACGATATAGCTACATCAAAGGATAGTGGTTCAGTATTTTTAATTGGAGATGAATCTTGTTCATCTTGTGCTTCTTTAAAATCATCAATGGAAGCTTGGGCGTATCATTACCATGCGAATTTATATTATTTGCCACTTAAGAACATTACAAAAGATAATGTTCATTATCTTATAGACGCTACTCCAGGATATTATCAATATGAAGAAGGAGAAGCAGTGCCTATTACATATTTCTTTATGTTAGGAGAAGTTGCTTTAAAAGGAAATGAAAATACAACTATCACTTATTTAAATCGTTATGTGACAGTTGCCGTTAAACCGACCTAATCTTATTTATTTAATAATAATTTTTTAGTAGATTCTCTAACACTTGTTAAGGTGATAACACGATAGGAAGTTAATATGGCTTGACCTAAAACACTTCCTTTTTTAACATTTTTAATTTCCGTATATTGAATGTCTCCGACTTCTTTACCGCTTAGCAATAAAGCAATTTCAGAAGCGAGTAAAATTAATTCATTATTTATCTTATTAGTTTGCACGATAACATGAGCGCCGTGATAATCTTTAATATGGAAAAAATAATCTGCTTTATTAGCAAGTTTGAAGGTTAAATAATCATTTTGCTTAGCGTTCTTTCCAAAATATACTTTCCCGTCTTTAAGATTGATACAAGATGGCTTGCTTTCAATTTTATTTTTCTTGCCAATCTTAAACTTTTTTGGAAATAGTAACTCACTTAATTCTAAGATATCATCTTCATTCATGTATGTCGCTTGAGCTAAAGCAACTTCTAAATAATTAATTTCATCTTTTGTTTTTTTAATTTCTGAAGAATCCATTTCAATGGTTCTTTTAGCTTTTTTATATTTTTTAAAATATTTATCTGCGTTGACACCCACTGATAATGATTGATCGTATGTAATATTATTTTCTTTAATATAGTCATTTAAACTATCTTTATCATAAGAATATGCTAAAAGCATTTCTCCAATATCTTTATTAGATAAGTTCTCTTTGGCCAAAGCAATTTCTTTATCTAAAACCTTTAACTTAGTTTGAAGAGTTTTAATTCTTGATTTGATATGCACAAATAAAGGCTTAAATTGTTCTTCTAATCTTTTATGTTTAGCCTGATAAAATGCTTCTAAACAAAGTGCCTTATATTCGTTTAAATTAAATTTTTCTTTATCGTTCTGAGTATAATTATTTTCTAATAAATCATAGTGGAGATTTTGCACGATTTGGTGCGGATTATCTAATGAAGTATAATGCGTCGCAAATAAAACTTGTCTTAAAGCATTTAAAATAATTAAATTTGGCCTATGTGGGATAAGTTCAAAGATTAAGAAACGCTTTTCTTTTTCATAATATTCGTTAGTGAAAAAATAAGATATTTCTAATACTCTGTCATTTCCTAATGTTTCTATTTTTTCAATATAACCATCTTTGACTTCTTTTCTCAGAAAATCATTTAATTTTCCTAATCTTGTTGGCAC
>CAVEYA010000063.1:0-3060 GCA_963619935.1 bacterium
AAGATTCAAAAATGCACAAACATAACTATATTGAATTCTTTTATGTTGTATCTGGAGAAGGAACACAAATTATTAATGAAACAAAAAAAATCATTAAAAGAGGTTATGCATGTTTATTAATATTTACAGATATCCATAGCTTCAAAGAACAAAAAAATGGTGTTTTTCTTAGAAGAGACTTTCTTATTGAACCATCATTTTTTAAAAAGTTTTGTGATACTTACAGCTCAACTTTATATGAAAATATCATAAATGATAAATACAAAAGAGAGTTCACATTATCCGCTGAACAAATATCAACGATAGAATATTATGCACAAAAATTGTTTTTGAATATTAAAAGTGAAGAATACCAATTAGCCTCAAAATTAATTGTATCGTTAATCATCAATAACTTTTTAATTTCTAATACAAAGAAAAAAGAAGATAACACTCCACTGTGGCTAAATGGTTTAGCAACGAGACTAAACTCTAAAGATAATTTTAAATATTCGATTTCGGAAATTATTAAAGATGTTCCTTTTTGCCCTGATTATATTAGGAGAGAATTTAAAAAATATTTTCATAAAACAATGACTGATTATTTTAATGATCAAAAGATAAACTATGCTTATTATTTGTTAAAAAATACAGAATTAACGATGGAAGAAATATGTGCTTCATTAGGTTTTACTAATATGGCTCATTTTTATAAAACATTTAAAGAAAAAACTAATCACACACCTTTATATATAAGGAAAAATTAAAATAAACTTGTATTAAATTAAGCGTTACTTTTCCGCTTTTGTGTCCGATAAGAAATCAGTAATCGCATCATCATAATTGATAATTAAATGAACAGTTTTACCATATCGATTATTAATGTAGTTAGATAGATCTGTTTTAATCTTATTTTTTCCTAGTTCATTATCCATTTCATGAGGGAGAATCATATCAAAGACAAGATTTACATTCTTTTCCCCGGAAACGATTCTAAAATCATGAAAATGAATATCTTTTTTTGAATTTTCAATAAATTGTTCCACTAATGCTTTATATTTTTCTGTATCAGGATCATTAGTTAAAACTGGGTCCATATGAATAGTTAAGTGAATATTTAAGGTAGAATAAACTTCTTTTTCTAATAAATCACACAATTCATGAGACACCATGACATCCTTTTTAGCGTCTACTTCCACATGAATTACACCAAAGGTGATTTGCCCATAGGTATGTAATTCTAAATCGTGCAATCCTAAAACTCCTTCATGTTTCATTAAAAGATTGACTAGTGAACCCACTACATCTTTAGAAGGCTTTTCACCCACTAATGAATTTGCCGCTTCTTTGATAATGCCAATACCGGAAAAAATAACCAAAATAGCGACCGCCAATGTGAAGAAGCAATCGACATCATACTTAGTAAATTGCGAAATTAAGATCCCAACAACAACTAAAAAAGTTGAAACACAATCATTCAGTGCATCTTTACCTAATGCTTTTAACTGTAATGAATTAATCTTTTTACCATATGAGAAATAGATTAATGATTGAGTTACTTTAACTAATATTGCTAGGGATAATAAACATAAAGAGGTAATAAACATTGGAAGAGAAAATTCTCTAATTAGTGGCTTGCCACTACTAATAATAGAATTAATAAACGCAATTAAATCTCTAACGCCTTGATATATCATTACCGCACCCAAAGCGATAATGATACAGCCAATAATTAAAGAAATAATATACTGTGTTCTTTGATGACCATAAGGATGTTCCTTGTCTGCCGGTTTAAAGGTCATCTTCACACCAAAAATGCTTAAAACATTATTGCCAAAATCAGATAAGTTATTCATAGAATCAGATATCAAAGAATATAATCCAAGAATAATACCAATAATAATTTTAGAGATGAACAATAAAAAATTAGTAATTAAGCCAAAGAAAGAGGCAACAAAGCCATACTTCTTTTGCACAACTGGATCTTTCACATTTTTATAATCTTTTACAAATAATTTTAATAATAGTTTTCCCATATTAACGAATTCTATGACTTGATATTTAATAATTAGAGTTACAAAGTCAGTACGTTAAGTCGCAAGTCTTCCCTTTTATTATACATAATCCTAATTGATTTTGTTTAAATTAGAATTTTCACACTTGTGCGCATAAAAACTTCTTGCGTTTAAATCGGACGCTCCAAATAGAAATAAATAATGAGACGGACTCAATTGGTCAGATGGTGTTTGACCGATTTGATATTCGGCATATAAATGTCTCATTATTTTATTTGTTAGAGGAAACCTCTATAATAATCTTTTGTTAATTTGTTAGATATTTGGTGTTTGTTGGTTATATCATTCATCACAATCGAATTATATATATCTTCTACTACTGAATATGCCGATTTTTCATCAAAGTTAGTGCTTGCAACCAATGGGAAGCCACCGTAGCGTATATAATCTTGAAAGTGTTCCTTGTTTGACTTATTAGAGTTGTTCTTAAAGATTAAATATTCTTTAAATGAAAGAGTATAAACAGGAATTGTGATATATCTACCCGTTAGATAAGTAGATATCTCACTACTCATAAGTTTTGAATTCGAGCCAGTTACATAAATGTCTGTGTTGTAATCTTCAAGCAAAGTATTAACAACTTTTTCCCAGCCAGTTATTTCTTGAAGTTCATCAAGCAAGAAATAATATTTGCCACCATCAACCATAAAAGATTTTAGTTCTTCATACATTTTTTTAGAAGAAAAAGACTTGCCATAATCTTCGTTTGAGTATTTTCTTGTGATTATGTGCTTTTCATCAACTCCACGAAAAAGAAGTTTTTACCTTAACATCTCCAAGATTGTAGATTTGCCACATCTTCTAATTCCAGCAAGTATTTTAACTAACTTAACATCTATAAATGGTTTTAACTTTTCTATATAATTTGGTCTTATTATCATATTGAATTCTCCTTTAATGATTATTTATGACCAAAAAAGTTTCCACAATGTAATAGTTTTTCTACTCCAACTAGAAAATCTTTGTGAAATTATAAGATTTTTTGGCTTATTTTATCCTAAAAATC
>CAVEYA010000063.1:3070-8087 GCA_963619935.1 bacterium
TAACGCTAAAAAGCTCCACAGCGAGACCGGTTATCCTAAAAATCTCTTTTCTCCTATTTTTATACATTTTTAGGAGAATGTTATGATTTTTATTTGAGATAAAAATTTATAGGCTCAAACTATACTGACAAAATAAGTTGTGAATTTTTTATTAGTTTTATTGGCAAATTAGTTTAACAAACCTGCACATCTCTCATCTATTGTGTTTAAATATTTTGCGCCTTTAACATTCAAATTACCTTTAGTATTCCAATGGCTTAATCGTGTTCCTACCTAAAAATGAGAAAAAAGACTCAAAAACCATCTGAAGCAATGACTCTCGAGTCTGACTTACGAAACGCAGAAAGGAGAAAACTTCCTATTTTCGTAAACAAAAAGGACTGACACGATTGTATCAATCCTATCGTTCTTCTATGGAGCACCTGGCGGGAATCGAACCCGTATATTCAGCTTGGGAAGCTGACGTTCTGCCACTGAACTACAGATGCAGTATAAATATAATACTCAAAAGAAATAAAAAGTTCGATATAAATCGAACTAATTTTCTTTCTGGTGGGTACTGAGGGGATCGAACCCCCGACCTCCTGTACGTCAAACAGGTGCTCTCCCAGCTGAGCTAAATACCCAAGGTTTAATCTGGTGCCGACTACAGGAATTGAACCTGCAACCTACTGATTACGATTCAGTTGCTCTACCAGGTTGAGCTAAGTCGGCAACTGTCGCGATAATTATAATAAAGGAATTGAAAGCAAGTTGCAATAGTTTAACTATTAAATTTCACTGTATTTTTAAATTGTGTGGCCTTTAGGTGATAAAATAATCGCCACATTTTCTTTTTTGCAAATACGTTGAATAGCAAATTTTCCTTGTGCAGCGGCTAAAGGAAGACCACCAGGGCACTGCATCCATTGACCAGATAAATATAAATTATTTAATCCATTAATTTTACCAGTATGGGTGAACATTGGATCCTTATGAGTAAATAAGAATCCCATATATGCCCCTCTGGAAGCATTTGTGTACCTATTCAATGTTTTAGGTGTGCAAACATCTAATATTCTTATTTTGCCATTAAAAGAAGGAAATTTACGAATTAAGCGGTACATAATTGCCTCCGCTAATTGTTTTTTAGTGCGCTTATAAAGGGCAGGATGATTTTTATATAAATCTTGCCAATAAGCATAATGTTCAGAATATTGATCAATCATCACTGAACAAACGGTTCTATTGTTTTTCTTAAATGTATTAGCGTCATAGCCATAGCTTCTTAATGTTAAATGAGTGATTTTTTCTCCGCCCACATAGAAAGGTTCAGTTTCGAAAGAATATGGGATATCAATATTTGGCATGTCTTCAATGTCAAAATAGAATAAGCAACAGCTAGGCGCCGGACAGGCTTTAAATTGTTGATAACGCTTTTCTAATGTTGAAATCTTATAAAAGCCATATAAAAGTTTATTAGTTACATAGTTTGGATCAATACATGTTACAACATAATCGCCATAAACTTTATTGCCATCTTTTAATAAAACCCCGACTGCGGTTTTATTTTTAAAAAGAATATTATTCACTTCTGTATTAAGTTTTAAGGTACCACCGAGAGATAAATAACGATTTTTCATTCGTTCCACCATGGCTTTGCTACCACCCTTAGGAATACCACCATTGCCACTCACAATTGTGGAATAACTATAAATCATACTAAATAAATTACCATCACCAGGTTGAACATTTTTTATTGCCCATCGAAGCGCAGGATTTTTAAATTTTCTAGCGTATTTCTCAGTAGAAATAGTCATTGATAATAAATAACTTGGCCAAACACCTAATACTTTTAATCCTAAGTTCAAGACTTTAAAAACACTCATATGATCAATTGGTTGGCTTAATGGAAGTTCAATCTTATTAAAATCTTTCACCATTTTAAAGAAATGATGAATTTCTCTTTTATCTTCTGGAGCAATTTTTAACCATTCTTGTTCTGCTTTTTTAATATCTTTCCAAAAGGTTACTTTTACACCTTGATATTCAAAAGTACCCCAACTATCTAAATAGATTAAATCATCTTGGGAAGAGAACGCTCCAAGATTCTTCCACATACTATTTAATTCTGTGCCTTCTTTTGTTCCAGTTAACCAGTGGATACAACCATCAAGATGCTGACCATATCTATTCCAGCCAGTACAAAGACCACCAACAGAATCATTCTTTTCTAAAATGATACTATTGAATCCATGTTCTTGAGCGTTTATTCCGGCAGATAATCCAGAGACACCTGCTCCAATAATTAAGATAGTTTTTCGATTTAGCATGAGAAAATGTTAGCACCAATCAGTAATTTAGTAACTCTACTAAACTATTTAGCTACTCTACTTTTATGATTTTTACTGTGTTTCTTGATGTATAAAATAAGCACAATAATTTCATGTACCACAAGTGGTAAAGCAGATAAAGCAATGATATATAACCAGTGAATCGCATCAAATGGATAGCAAGAGAAGAATGTATTAATGCCTGGAATTTCGACAACCGCAAATTGCAAAGCAAAGCCTAATATGAAAGCTAACCATAATAACCAATTCTTGCTCTTAAAATTATGCACAAACGATTTCTTTAAGGAAGTCATTCCCAACATATGGAATAATTCCGATAAACCTAATACACAGAAAGCCGCGGTTTGACATTCACTTGCTAAAGTTTCATTTTCAGCTAAGAAAGTAGCAATTTCATTTAAAGAAAAATAGCCATATTCAAACATAGGAATCATAAAAAAGGCGAACACGGTTGTTAAAGTAATTAAAGCACCATAACCGAATGTAATCGCATATCCACCCTTAGCAAATAAAGACTCTTTAGGATTACGTGGCTTATCTTCCATGATTCCAGGTTCTTTTTCATCTGCTCCCAACGCTACCGCTGGTAAACTATCAGTAATTAAGTTAACCCATAAAATATGAATAGCCACTAATGGGGTAGGCAAATTTTCAGTAGTAAATAAGGAGAGCACTACTACCACGAACATCGCTAAAACCTCTGCAATATTCGTACTTAATAGGAATAAAACGGTCTTTTTGATATTAGTATAAATGCCTCTTCCTTCTTCCACTGCTTTTTCAATAGAAGCAAAGTTATCATCGGTTAAAACCATATCCGCTGCACCTTTAGCGACATCTGTACCGGTAATGCCCATAGCAATACCAATATCAGCGTTCTTTAACGATGGTGCGTCGTTAACGCCATCACCAGTCATCGCAGCTATGTTGCCATTGGCTCTAATTGCGTTAACAATAGAAACTTTATTTTCTGGTGAAACACGAGCAAAGACACGAACAGTTTTTACTGCTTCTTGTAATTGTTCAGGTGATAATGCATCAATTTCATTGCCGGACATTGTTTGGCTTTCATCTTCCGCTATACCTAATGAACGCGCAATCGCTAACGCGGTGGTCTTATGGTCACCAGTAATCATAATTGTGGTAATACCCGCTTGTTTGAAGATGCTAACTGCTTCTTTTGCTTCTGGTCTAGCTGGGTCAATCATACCTACTAAGCCAACAAACACTAAATCATCTTCCGTTAAAGAAGAAGAATATTTATAAGCAAGGCCTAAAACACGTAAGGCTTCTACCGCCATCGTATCACTCGCGGCCATGATATTTTCTTTATCTTTTTCCGTAATAGCCCTTACTTGACCATTAATTAAAATCTTTGTCGCACATTTTAAAATTGAATCAATCGCACCTTTAGTGAAGACTATGTCTTTGCCTTGATATTGATGCTTTGTGGACATCATTTTACGAACTGAATCAAATGGATATTCATCATTACGAGGGGCAATTTCTTCTAAATAATCTTTGTGTAAATCTAACTTATTAGCAAATTCCACTAAAGCAACTTCAGTAGGGTCACCATAAACACCATTGTCTACTGAAGCATTAGAACAAAGAGATAGGCCCATTGATAAGAATTTATTTTCTTCACAAAGTAAATTTTCTTGATCAATCATTTTTTCGTTTGTGTAAGCTTTAACAACTGTCATTCTATTTTGTGTTAATGTACCAGTCTTATCTGAACACACCACTGATACAGCCCCTAATGTTTCTACAGAAGGAAGCTTACGCACAATTGTGTTCGCTTTAACCATCTTTTGTACGCCTAGCGCTAAAACAATAGTGACAACAGCAGGCAAACCTTCTGGCACCGCTGCAACAGCTAATGAAATAGCGAATAAGAAGTTTTCAATAATCGCTGACACCCAAGCGTCTGTGCCACTGAGGTTCATAAAGAATAATTCAATAAATTGAACAGCAAATAAAACCACAACAATAACAATGGTTAATAAACCTAAGAATTTACTTAATTGGGCTAATTTCTTTTGTAATGGAGTGGTTTCATCTTCACTTTCAGAAAGCATTTTTGCAATCTTACCAGTTTCTGTTTTCATACCAGTTAATACAACAACACCTTCACCACGACCATACACCACAGGTGTGGACATATACGCCATGTTGACTCTATCACCAACACCTACTTCATCACTAAAAACAATATCAGCGTTCTTTTCCACTGGTAAAGATTCACCAGTTAAGGATGATTCATCAGTTTTTAAATTAATCGCTTCAATTAATCTTAAATCAGCCGGAACAGTTCTACCTTCTTCTAAGATAACAATGTCGCCAGGAACTAATTCTTCAGCTTTTAATTCTTTAAGCACACCATCTCTTCTCACTGTACAAGTTGGAGAAGACATTTTCTTTAAAGCTTCCAAAGATTTTTCAGCTTTGTTTTCTTGGACAGTTCCAATAATTGCATTTAAAATAACGACCGCTAAAATGATAACTGGATCGGCAAAATCAAAGCTTTCACCATTTTTAAAAGTATTATATAAGGATACAATTATATTTAATAACGCTGCGGCTAATAAAATAAAAATCATTGGATCATTAAAATTAGATAAAAAGACAAGAATTAAAGGTTTCTTTTTCTTTTCTTCTAATTTATTAAATCCATATTTTAA
>CAVEYA010000064.1:0-45390 GCA_963619935.1 bacterium
CATAATAAGGGAAGTTATATCATTTAGTCGGTAAAAAAATACCGAAAGAAAAAAGGAATATGAAATCAATCTCCAAAAATCAATTAGAAAGATACCCACTTTACCTCAAATACTTAATCTCTTTGCAAGATGAAGGTGAAGAATATATTACCTCTGGTAATATAGCTAATAAATTTAATTTAAATGAAGAATTAGTTAAAAAGGATTTACAATGTGTCTCTACCTCATCAGGGATTCCTAAAAAAGGGAGAGAAATTTCTGCATTAATTAAAGATTTAAGTAATTTTTTAGGTTATCACAATGTGACAGACGCGATTTTAATCGGCGTTGGTAATTTAGGCAAAGCTTTTTTAAACTATGATGGATTTAATTCTTTTGGTTTAAATATTTTGGCGGGCTTTGATATTAATCCGGATGTGGTAGGTACAACCATTAATGGTAAACCTGTTTTCCCTATGGAAAAATTAGAAAATTTAATTCAAAGAATGAAAATCAAGATTGCCATTATTACTGTTCCAGCTGATTTTGCAAATGAAATTGGAGAAAGGCTTGTGAAAGCTGGTATAGAAGCAATTTGGAATTTTGCTCCAATACATATTGACGCTGCTAATGAGATAGTCGTGGAAAACGTTAACTTAGCATCCTCGTTAGCTAAGCTATCGCATAAATTAAAGACAAAAATAGAAAAATAAATATTTATAAAAGAAAAGGAGAACGAATATTTATGGAAGAAAAAAAGGTAAACATCCAAGCTCAAGAAGAAGTGGATGAATTAGTCAAAAAAGGACTTGTTGCACTCGATGAATTCTTACTATTGAACCAAGAACAAATCGATTACATTGTCGCAAAATGTTGTGTAGCCGGTCTAGATCATCATGGCACACTCGCTAAAATAGCAGTGGAAGAAACTAAACGTGGAGTCTTTGAAGATAAGGCCACTAAAAATTTATTTGCATGTGAATATGTGCAAAATAATATGCGTCATTTAAAGACTGTTGGTGTGATTAGTGAAGACCCAATTACTGGTATTACGCAAATTGCTGATCCTATTGGTGTATTAGCAGGTATTACCCCAGTTACTAATCCTACCTCTACAGTAATTTTTAAATCTTTAATTTCATTAAAAACAAGAAACCCAATCATTTTTGCTTTCCATCCAAGCGCTCAAGAAAGCTCTAAAGCAGCAGCCATTGTGATGAGAGATGCTGCTGTTGCAGCAGGTGCACCAAAAGATTGTATTCAATGGATTGAACATCCAAGTATGGATGCAACTACTGCTTTAATGAACCATCCAGGTGTTGCTTCTATTTTAGCTACCGGCGGTAACGCGATGGTGAGAGCAGCCTATAGTTGTGGTAAACCAGCAATGGGTGTTGGTGCAGGTAACGTTCCTGCTTATATGAATAAGTCTTGCAATGTAGAACAAGCTGTTAATGATATTGTTTTATCTAAATCATTTGACCATGGTATGATCTGTGCTTCTGAACAAGCAGTAATCATTGATAAAGATATTTATGATGAATCCCTTAAATTATTTAAGAGATTTAAAGCTTATGTCGTCAATAAAGAAGAAAAAGTTAAACTTTCTCGTTATATGTTTGGCTTCGCTGCTGGTGATGAAGGCGTAGAAAATGGCAAGCTTAACCCAGCGATTGTTGGTCAAAGTGCCCATTGGATTGCTAAACAAGCTGGATTTGAAATTCCAGAAGATACTTCTATTATCTTAGTAGAATGTAAAGAAGTTGGTTCAAAAGAACCAATTAGTAGAGAAAAACTTTCTCCAGTCTTAGCTGTCTTTAAAGTTAAAGATGATGTTGAAGGCTTTAAGAGAGCAGAAGAAATGGTTTGCTTCAATGGCTTAGGCCACTCCGCAGCAATTCATTGTAAAGAACAAGCAATGGCGGATGCCTATGGTGAAAATTGTAAAGCAATGAGAATTATTTGGAATTCACCATCTACCTTCGGTGGTATTGGTAATGTTTATAACTCATTCTTACCATCTTTAACCTTAGGTTGTGGTAGTTATGGTCATAACTCCATTGGTGATAACGTCAGCGCAATTAACTTATTAAATATTAAAAAAGTCGGTAAAAGGAGAAATACTGTGCAGTGGTTTAAGGTACCTTCCAAAATTTATTTTGAAAGAAATTCAATTCAATATTTAAAATCTTGTAAAAATCTATCAAGAGTCTTCATCGTAACCGATGGTTCCATGGTGGAATTTGGCTTCTTAGATAAGATTACTTCTCAATTAAATGAAAGAAGAAATAAAGTGACAATTCAATTATTCTGTGATGTTGAACCTGATCCAGATATTGAAACAGTGAAGAAGGGTACCCGTTTAATGGAAGTCTTCAAACCTGACACAATTATTGCTTTAGGTGGTGGTTCCGTCATGGACGCTGCTAAGGGTATGTGGTTATTCTATGAACACCCAGAAGTGAACTTCGATGATTTAAAACAAAAGTTCATGGATATCCGTAAGAGAGCGTTTAAATATCCAGAATTAGGTAAGAAATCACACTTAATTTGTATTCCTACTACTTCTGGTACAGGTAGTGAAGTTACTCCTTTCGCAGTTATTTCTGATAAGAAAAATAATAAGAAATATCCATTAACAGACTATTCTTTAACACCAACAATTGCGATTGTTGATCCAGAATTTACTACTAACTTACCTCCAAGAAGTACAGCCATGACTGGTATGGATGTTTTAACTCATGCGATTGAAGCTTATGTTAGTGTGATGGCAAGTGACTACACAGATGGTTTAGCTTTAAAAGCGATTCAATTAGTCTTTGAATACTTACCACGTTGTGTGAAAAACGGTGCAAATGACTTGGAAGCAAGAGAAAAAGTGCATAACGCCGCTACTATTGCGGGTATGGCATTTGCTAATGCTTTCTTAGGTATGACACACTCTATGGCCCACAAAGTAGGAGCAGAATTCCATACAGTTCATGGATTAGCATGTTCCATTTTATTACCGTATGTAATAAAATATAACGGCGAGGTCCCAACTAAGTTATCAGTGTGGCCAAAATATAATCATTACTGCGCTGATAAAAAGTATCAAGACATCGCAAAGTTATTAGGGCTTGAACATGATACCCCAGAACACGCTGTTGCGGCATTAGCAAAAGCAGTTACTGATTTAGCTAAAGAAATTAACTTACCAACTGCCTTCAAAGATGCAGGTATTGATGAAGAAAATTTCTTCAAACACTTAGATCGTGTGGCATATTTGGCTTATGAAGATCAATGTTCCCCATGTAACCCAAGAGTACCAATGGTGGAAGATATGAAAGATATCCTCACCCGTGCGTACTACGGAAAGGAATAATATGGAAATATTAATTTGTGTCGGTAGTTCATGCCATTTGAAAGATAGTTACGATATCATCAATCTATTTAAAGAAGCTGTTAAAGCTCATAATTTAGAAAATGAAGTAAACCTAAGAGGCACTTTCTGTTTAGGAAAGTGCGCCTCTTCTGGGGTTACTATCAAAGTTGATGATGAAATCATAACAGGAACAACAAAAGATAACTTTGAAGAAGTATTTAACAAATACGTACTTAAAAAATAGGGAATAATATGGAATATTGTTTAATTTCAAAGACAATCAATTGTAAAAACTGCTACAAATGTATTAGACATTGCCCAATTAAGGCAATCTCATTTAAAGATAATAAAGCAGAAATCATTCAAGAAGAATGCATTTTATGTGGCAAATGTCATTTAGTGTGCCCACAAAATTTAAAAATTGTCCGTGATGACACAAAGATTGTCGAAGAATTAATCAAGAAGCATGAAGTTATTGTCTCTATTGCTCCTTCCTTTGTTTCTTATTACCACACCGGAATTAGTAACGTTAAAGAAGCTTTATTAAAGCTTGGTTTTAAGGATGTAGAAGAAACTGCAGTTGGGGCGACAATTGTAAAAAAACAATATGAAAAAATCTTAGATGAAGGAAAACAAGATATCTTAATTTCATCTTGCTGTCATTCTGTTAATCTATTAATTCAAAAGCATTATAAAGGCGCTTTAAAATACCTCGCTAATGTTTATTCCCCAATGGTGGCCCATGGTAAAGATATTAAAGAGAGAAATAAAGACGCGAAAGTTGTCTTTATTGGACCATGTATCGCCAAGAAAAATGAAGGCGATAGACATCAAGAATATATTGATGCCGTCTTAACTTTTGAGGAATTGGATAATTTATTAAAAGAAAATGATATTGAGATTAATCAAGACCATGTTATTAAAAACGAAATTGAAGAATCTAAAGCTAGATTATTCCCAACTACAGGCGGTATTTTAAAAACTTTAAGTAAAAGAAATGACAATTACACTTATTTAGCCATTGATGGCGTAGAAGAATGTGAAGCTGTCTTACAAGATATTCTTGATGGTAAGATTCATCACTGTTTTATTGAAATGAGCGCATGTCACGGCAGTTGTGTAAATGGGCCAATCATGAAACATGATGATTCTATTATTACTCGTGATATTGAAATTAATCATTACGCTGGTAAGAAAGACTTTGTTGTTAAAGACACAAATATTAATTATGACTACCAACCAATTTATCACACTAATTACGCCACTCCTTCGGAAAAAGACATTCAAGAAATTTTAAATAGTATTGGTAAAACCGATAAAGAACATGAACTTAATTGTGGTTCATGTGGATATGAAACATGCCGTAAAAAGGCTGTCGCAGTTCTTCTTAAAAGAGCAACCAGGGAAATGTGCTTACCATATTTAATGGAAAAAGCTCAATCATTCTCTAATAACATTGTGAATAATTCTAATGTTGGTTACATCGTTTTAGATGAAAACTTAAATATTCAATTAGTAAATCATAGATTATGTACAATTATTGGTATTAATAATCAACAAGATGTGATTAAAAGACCAGTATCCACAATTTTTGATCCAACAGATTTTGCTCGCGCTTTAGCGGGTGACGCCTTACCTTTATACCAAAAAGAATATCTTTCTAGCTATGATAAATATGTTGAAAAATCGATTCATTATGATGAAAAGTATCATATTTTAATTGCTTCTATTAAAGATATTACTAGTGAAGAAATTGCTAAACAAAAGCGACAAGAAAGTGTACAAAAGACACTTAAAATTGCCGATGAATTAATTGAAAAACATATGCGCGCAGTGCAAGAAATTGCCTCTTTATTGGGTGAATCTGCCGCAGAAACTAAGGTTGCCTTACTTTCTTTAAAAGAGACTCTTGACCATGATAAATAATTTAATTACGGAGATTGCTTATTCTTCCGTTAACCATGTCGGTGAAGAACTCTGTGGCGATAATGTACAAATTATTGAAACAAAAGACGGTAAGGTAATTGTTTTATCTGACGGTTTGGGAAGTGGTGTTAAAGCTAATATTTTATCCACTTTAACTAGTAAGATGTTATCTACCATGATTGCTAACAATATTTCCATTAAAGAATGTGTAGAAGCGGTCATTGAGACATTACCAATTTGTAAAGAAAGACATATTGCGTATTCCACTTTCTCAATTATTAAAATCTCTAATTCTAGAGATGTTGAGATTTATAATTACGATAATCCTTTACCATTTTGTATAAACCGTGATGGATTAGTAAAAATTAAATACGAAGAAGAAGTTATTTCAAATAAAAAAATTTACCATGGAGTAGGTAAATTAAATGTTGATGATGTCATCTTTTTAATGAGTGATGGAATTATCCATGCTGGTATTGGAGCATCTTTAAACTTTGGCTGGACAATTGATGAAGTAGAAAAATATGTTTCTAGTTTATATAACGCTGATAATTACTCTGCAAAAACATTAACCACAATCTTGCTTGATCAAGTTAATCGATTATATAACTTTAAGCCAGGAGATGACGCGACTGTCGCTGCAATTAAAATTCGTAAAAGAGCAATGTCTAATATCTTTGTTGGGCCACCGACAGATCATAAAGATGATGCGAAGATGGTAAACCTGTTTATGGCAAAAGCTGGCAAACATATTGTTTGTGGCGGAACAACAAGCAAAATATTTGCCAAATGTTTAAATCGCGAAATCATCTTTGATGGAGAATATGTTGATAAAGAAATTCCTCCAACAAGTAAAATTGAAGGTTTAGATGTCGTTAGTGAAGGAATTATTACTTTAAAGAAAGTTCTCTACTACGCAAATAATTTATTAGATGAGAATAACACTGAGTACTTCAATTGGTGCTATAAACTTGATGGAGCAAGCCAAATTGCCCGTATTCTATTTGAAGAATCAACGGATGTTAATATCTTTGTTGGATGTGCGAGTAATGTTGCTCATCAAGATAGTGGAGAAATTGATATTAATAGCAAGCTAACAATGCTTGATCAGTTAAAAAAAGATTTAGAAAAGATGTCCAAAAAAGTGACAATTACTTATTTTTAGGAGAGAAGTTATGCAAAAGTTTGATACAAATGTCCAAGAATTAAAATTTAAAGTCTTAAAGCGTGTCGCCAAAAGCGCGATTGATGGTAATTTATTAGAAGATTATAACGAAATCGCTAAAGAAGTGGTACCTGGTCCAAAACCATCTATGCGTTGCTGTATCTATAAAGAAAGAGCAATTGTTTTAGAAAGAATTAAATTAGCGTTGGGTGGCGATAAGAATAATCCAAATATCGTAGAAGTTTTACCAATTGCTTGTGATGAATGCCCAACTGGTGGTTATCAAGTGACAAATCGTTGCCGTGGGTGCATTGCTCACCGCTGCGAAAAAGCTTGTTTCCGTCATGCTATTAAATTTGATCCTAATACTCGTTCTGCTTATATTGATAAATCGTTATGTGTGAACTGTGGAATGTGTGCTAAGGCTTGTCAATATGAAGCAATTGTCAATATTCAACGTCCATGTGAACAATCTTGTAAGGTGAAAGCTATCTCTATGAATGAAGATTTCTCTGCGAAGATTGATAATGAAAAGTGTATTCAATGTGGTAACTGTGTTTACCAATGTCCATTTGGTGCAATTATGGATAAATCTATGATTGTGGATGTGATTAATGAAATTAAAAATAGTGAACAATCTAAGAAGTACCCAGTTTACGCAGTGATTGCTCCTTCTATTTCAACACAATTCAAGACTGCAACGATTGGACAAATTATTACTGCCATTAAAAAATGTGGATTTAAATCTGTTGTAGAAGCCGCTTTAGGAGCTGATATGGTAGCTTATAACGAGGCTAAAGAATTAGCTAAAGAAGGAAAGATGACTTCTAGTTGCTGTCCAACTTTTGTCACTTTAATTAATAAATACTTCCCTGAATTAAAGGGCTATATTTCTACTTCTTTATCTCCAATGGCAGTGATTTCTCGTTATATTAAAACAGACCATCCAAACGCAAAGATTGTTTTTGTTGGTCCATGTATCTCGAAAAAGATGGAAATTCGTCGTGAGGATGTTAAACCTTATGTTGATTATGTTTTAACATTTGAAGAAATGAATGCTTTAATCGCTGCATATGATATTGATATTCCTTCATTAGAAGAAGGTGTCTTAGATAATGCTTCTTACTTTGGCCGTTGCTTTGCCCGTTGTGGTGGGGTTTCTGACGCAGTAAAAGAATCACTTAAAGAACAAAATATTGATTTTGATTTACACGTTTGCCAAGCTGATGGTGTCACTAACTGTATGGCGGCCTTAAGCAAATTAAAAAATAACACGGCTGACTTTAATTTCCTAGAAGGCATGGGCTGTGTAAATGGTTGCATCGGTGGCCCAGGATGTGTCACTCATGAAATTAGAGATAAAATGGATGTTGATAAATATGGTAAATTAGCAAAAGAAAAGACCATTATTGATTCCGTTTCCGTCTTCGGCATTGATAAAGAAAAATAGAATTTAACTAATTTTACTTAACCGAATTCTTAATGAGTTCGGTTTTTATTTATAAACTTTTACTTTCTTGATACATAGGGGGCTGATATTCCTATGCTTGACACAATCTTATATATCAAGTAAAATGTGAGCACTCCTATAAGGAGTATTATGAAAGAGACAAATAAAACCACAATAAATATTAAAGAATTAATTAACCTTATTCGTGAAACCGCGATTAAGTGTTATGGTGTGGTTTCAATTGCCAGTAAAGAAAACGTCTTTGACGACGTATTAACTCAACTTACCAAGAAAGGAAAAATGGAGGAAGGTATCTTCGTGAAAAGAAAATCCGACGGTACTTTTGCTGTTAACATTTACTTAGTATTGGCGAACGGAATTAAAATTACTGAAGCTCTTAGAGAATGTCAAAAAAGTATTGAACATACTTTAAAGAAAACTTATCCAAATTCAATTCGTCAGGTAAATGTATTTGCGGAACATATCTCCATTAACTAAGAACAATGAAATCTGTTAACGGACAATCCCTTAAGCAAATGCTTATATCAGGATCAAATAATTTATATAATCACTATCCAGAAGTGGATGCTTTAAATGTTTTCCCAGTGCCTGATGGCGATACTGGTATGAACATGAATTTAACCATGACAAGTGGTTCAAAAGAAATTCAAAATCGTAGTGACTTAGATATCCATGAAATTGCGAAAGTATTCTCTCGTGGCTTATTAATGGGGGCAAGAGGAAACTCTGGTGTTATCACCAGTCAAATCTTCCGTGGCTTCGCTCAAGGCTTAGAAGGCAAAGAAGAAGTTAACGCAATTGAATTTGCGGATGCCTGGCAAAAAGGTGTTGAAGTCGCCTATAAAGCGGTTGTTAGACCTGTAGAAGGCACAATCTTAACAGTGATTAGAGAATCTAGCCAATATTTACATGATCATGTCAAAGAAAATATGACCATTGATAAAGCAATGGATTTATTAATTGAAGAAGCTAAAGCTTCTTTAAAGAGAACTCCTGAATTATTACCAATCTTAAAAGAAGTTGGTGTAGTTGATTCTGGCGGTCAAGGTTTAGTGAAAATCTTTGAAGGTATGCGTTTAGCAATTGCGGGTAACTTTGTGGAACGTAATCAAGCTACCGCGACCGATAAAGAAAATCCTCTTGTTGCCGCGGGAGCATCAATGGAAGATGAAGAATTTGGTTATTGTACTGAATTTATCATGTCTTTAGGACCTGATAGTGTGAAGAAAGTCTTTAATGAAAAAAGATTTACTAATATCTTAGCAAGCCATGGTAACTCCTTAGTCGTCGTGCGCGATGAAGATATTGTTAAGGTTCACGTGCACACAATGACTCCTGGTGTGGTCTTAAACTACGCTCAACAATTCGGTGAATTCTTAAAATTAAAAATTGAAAATATGACCGAACAACATCACGCTTTAGAAACCGGCGCAACCGTAGAAGCTCATGTTGATTTAGTGGAAGAAAATAAACCAAAAGAGAAATACGCTATGATCGCAGTTTCTTCTGGTGACGGATTAGATGAATTCTTCCGTGAAATTGGTATTACCGGTATTGTAAAAGGTGGTCAAACTATGAATCCATCTAGTGAAGACTTCCTCTCTGCTATTAAGAAAGTGAATGCGGAAAATATTTATATTTTCCCAAATAACTCCAATATCGTGATGGCTGCTTCCCAAGCTTGTGAAATGGTAGAAGATAAAGATGTTCGTGTCTTTGTCATTCCAAGTAAAACAATTCCACAAGGCATTACAAGCGCAATTATGTTTAATCCAGAAGTTTCCCCTGAAGATAACTTCAATGAAATGAAATCTGCTTTAAAGAATGTTAAGTCTGGCGAAATTACCTTTGCGATTAGAGACAGCGAAATTAATGGTGTTCAAGTACATAAAGATGACTTCATTGGCATCATGGAAAAAGAAATTGTTGTCGATACAAAAAATAAAGAAGATGCTTTGTTTACATTATTAGATAAAATGATTGATGAAGATTCTTCCTTAATCACCTTAATCGTTGGTGCAGACATATCTGAAGAAGATGCAAACGCCTTAAGAGATAAAGTTAGCGAAAAATACAGCGACCTCGATATCGATGTGCATATGGGTCAACAACCAGTTTATTCATTCTTAGTAGGTGTTGAATAAAGATTAATATAGTGAGAAAATGGCAAATCATTGATTTGCTATTTTTCTTTATAACTTGAATAATAAATATATGGATAAGTTAACTAAATCCCCACGTTTAAATAAATTACTTTACCAAATGGGTATTTTTAATAATTATCAAGTAATTGAACATTTACCCAAAAGGTACGATAACCTTTCCTACACAGGTGAAAGAAATTTAAATGACAAACAAAGAGTAGTGTTATTAGGTAAAGTTATTTCATTACCAAAAGTAGTACAAGCAAAAAAGCTCACTGTAGTCACTTTTGATTTTATGACGGTCAATAAGTCATATTTCCGTATTGTGGCCTTCAATCGGCCTTATTTAGGCAAATCTATTGATTTAGTGAACGATTACACCCTTGTTGGAACCTATAATTTAAAAAGAAATGAAATTGATTTAGTGAATATTTATAAAGGGGAGATTCCTTTAGAAGAGAGAATTAAACCGATTTATAATTTACCTTCTGATTATCCAAATCATCTATTTTCTCATTTAGTAAAAAAGTCATTAACTGAATTAGAAGGTAAAATTTTTACCTCTATTCCTTATGTCTATTTAAATAAATATCGTTTAGTGAAAAAAGAAGTCGCGATGAATTGGGCTCATTTTCCCACAAACTTTGAACAAGTCAGACAAGCATTAAGACATTTAAAATATGAAGAAGCATTATTATTCTCTTTAAAGAATCAAATTATTCGCGAAGAAAATAAATCTTTAGCGAAGATTAAAAAAGAACCGATTGATTTATCTATCTGTAAACCATTTTTAGATAATTTGCCTTATTCTTTGACTGATGATCAAAAAGTGGCTTGTGATGAAATTATTAATGATATGAATCAATCTTCTTTAATGTATCGTTTATTACAAGGGGATGTAGGAACTGGTAAGACACTTGTGTCTTTCATTTGCTTATATGCAAATTATATTCGCGGAGACCAAGGAGCTTTAATGGCGCCTACTGACGCTTTAGCAAGACAACATTATCAAAACGCTTTAGAAATGTTTAATGACACTAAAATTAGGATTGCTTTATTACTTGGCTCAACTCCGAACAGTGAGAAAAAACAAATTTATCAAGATTTAGAAGATGGCACGATTGATATTGTGATAGGGACTCACGCTTTATTTTCTAAATCTGTTAACTATTCTTCTTTAGGTCTAGCAATTATTGATGAGCAACATCGTTTTGGTGTAAACCAAAGAGTAATGCTAGCAAATAAGGGTGAACACGCAGATTTATTAATGATGTCCGCAACTCCTATTCCAAGAAGCTTAGCGTTAACTTTATATGGTGATTTAGATATTTCTACATTAACTAGTTTTCCTGGTAAGAAAAGATTAGTGACCACTGAGATAGTAGAATCAAACGATCAAAAAATATATGACACGATTGATGAATCCTTAAAAGAAAATAGACAAGTTTATATTGTTGCACCTTTAATTGATTATCACGAAGATGAACGATATTCTGTGGAACAATTATTTGCGAGATTTGCTCTTAAATATAAAGGTAAAGTAGGTTTATTACATGGTAGAATGAAAGTTGAAGAAAAAGAAAACGCTTTAGCTAAATTCTATAGTGGAGAACTACCTATTTTAGTCTCCACACCAGTTATTGAAGTTGGGATTGATGTAAAAAAGGCAAACACGATGGTTATCTATGATGCTTCTAGTTTTGGCCTAGCCTCACTTCACCAATTACGAGGACGTATTGGTAGAGATGGTAGCAAAGCCCATTGTTTATTAACAATGGATGAAGATTGTGACGAAGCTAAAGAGCGTTTAAATATTTTAGTAAATAGTGAAGATGGCTTTAAAATTGCGGAAGAAGATATGAAATTACGTGGGCCAGGTGAATTAACAGGAGTAAAACAGTCTGGTTTACCAAATTTCTCATTCTTAAATATTATTAATGACTATAAAGTTTTTGTTGTTGCCAGAGACGACGCAAAAGAGATTTTGAAGGATAAAAATAATAAATATTATTCTTGGATTATTAATAAAGCTAAATTAGATATTACAAATAGTCCTTCTATTAAGGGATAATACATTTTACAAAACAATAAATTGTTTTAGATAGCGTATCAATGATACAATACTTAGCGAGGTATTTACTATGTTAAAAATTGTTGTTGATGCGATGGGTGGAGATTTAGGCTCCAGCGCAGTCGTTGATGGTGTATTAGCCTTTTTAAAAGAAAATCATGATGTGGAAATTACCGCAGTTGGTAAAAAAGAAGAATTAACTGCATTAGAAAATAAATGCCGTATTATTGACGCTCCTGATATTGTTCCTATGGAAGCAGGAGCTTTAGAAGTTATGAGAATGAAAAATTCTTCTATGATGGTGGCTATTAAAACAATGAAAGAAGAAGGACTAGACGCTGTTGTTTCTTGTGGCTCCACTGGTGGATTTTTAAGTGCTTCAACAATTAATTTAAAAATGATTCCTGGCGTGAAAAGAGCAGCTTTAGTTGCTCCTTTCCCAACCCAAATTAAAGGCAAGAAAGTTGTTATTCTTGATATTGGAGCAAATAACGAAAACTCACCTGAAGAATTAGTACAATTTGCCTTAATGGGTAAGCTATATAGCGAAAGCGTTTATGGCGTTAAAGAACCAAAGGTTTATTTATTAAGCAATGGGGCAGAAGAAGGTAAAGGCGCTCCAGAAGTTAAAGAAGCTTATAAGCTATTAAAAGAAAATAATTTCCCTGGATTTATGGGAAACATTGAAGCACGTTATGCCTTAAATGGTGAAGCGGATGTCGTTGTAGCGGATGGCTTTACAGGCAATGTGTTTTTAAAATCTTCCGAAGGAATTGCTAAAATTATGTCTTCTATGATGAAGAAAGCTTTTAAGCAAAATCTATGGACTAAGTTAGGCTATCTCCATGTTAAAAAAGGTATCAAAGAAATGAGCGACACAATGGATTATAAACACACTGGTGGGGCAATGCTCCTTGGTGTGAATGGTGTGGTTGTTAAAGCTCATGGCAGTTCCAATGGCCAAGCCTTTAAATGCGCCTTAGATGTTGCAAAAAAATTAGCAATTAATGATGTTGCTAATAAGATAAAGAAGGGCCTCGCAAATGAGTAATTTAGCGGAATTAGAAAAAGTATTAGGAATTAAAATCCATAATGAAGTTCTTTATGAACTTGCTTTAACTCATCCTTCAAATAACGCAGATGCTAATACGAAACACCGTGATTATGAAAGATTAGAATTCATGGGCGATGCAGTCCTTGGATATGTTTCGGCAGATTTGATTTTTAAATCTCGACCAGAGATGGATCAAGGTTTAATGAGTAAATTAAGAAGTTATTTAGTTAAATCTCATTCTTTAGCGGAATACGCTAGACAAATAGATCTAGCCCGTTTTATTAAAACGGGACATTCATTGAACACTGCTAATATTTTTGCGAGTGATAAAATCTTAGAAGATGTTTTTGAAGCTTTAATAGGTGCTATTTATTTAGATTTAGGTATTGAAGTTGCTTATAAATATATTGAGCGTTTTTTAAAGGATGATGTTAAAAATACAAAAGTGGAAGATTTAACGGATTGTAAATCTCGTTTACAAGAAGAAATGCAATCTGAATATCGTGATAGTGTGCATTATGTTTTAATTGGTCAATCAGGCCCTGCTCATGATCGCACTTTTGAAGTTAATGTAATGTTTAATGATATTGTTTTAGCTTCAGGCAAAGGCAAAAGCAAAAAAGCTGCAGAAGAAGAAGCGGCAAGAAATGCTTTAGCGAAAAGGAGCGTGTAATGGGTTTAATATCATTTTTAAAAAGCAAATTTGCGAAAAAAGATACTGAGACTGCAAAATATTCTAACGGGATGGAAAAATCACGGAAGAATTTTTCTAGTAAATTAAAAAATCTTTCTAGTCGTTATAAAACGGTTAACCAAGAATATTTTGATGAGTTAGAACAAATCTTAATTGAATCTGACGCTGGTATAAATTTTACTTTGAATATCATTGAAGAAGTTTTAGAAAGAAGTAAAAAAGAACATATTACCGATCCTAAAACTATTAATGAAATTTTGGTCGATAGAATGTTTATTGGCTATGCCGAAAAGGGTGATATTCAAAATGAAATTTCTTTCAAAGAAGGAACACCTACAGTTTTACTGGTTGTTGGCGTTAATGGGGTTGGTAAAACTACCACGATAGCAAAATTAGCTAAAAGGTATTTAGACCAGCATAAAAAAGTAATGCTTGTTGCTGCCGATACATTTAGAGCGGGAGCAGTTGAACAATTAACTGTTTGGGCAAATCGATTAAAGATTGATATTGTATCAGGGGCTAATGAAGCTGATCCAGCTAGTGTTGCTTTTGATGGAGTAAAAAGAGCTAAACAAGAAAATTGTGATTTAGTGATTATTGACACTGCTGGTAGACTCCAAACTAAAGCTAACTTAATGGCAGAATTGGCCAAAATTAAAAGAGTTATCTCTAAAGAGATAGAAGGTGCCCCACAAGAAACTTTCTTAATTATTGATGCAACGACTGGTCAAAATGGTGTTTTACAAGCAAAAGCCTTTGCGGAAGTTACTGACTTAACCGGTGTTGTGATTACTAAAATGGATGGCACTAGTAAAGGCGGTATTATTCTTGCAATCCGTGATGAACTAGGAGTGCCGGTGCGTTTTATTGGCTTAGGCGAAAAAATGGATGATTTAACTGAATTTGATTTGGATAAATATCTCTATGGACTATGTGTGGAGGATGAATAATGGCAAACTCATTAGAAACCACTCTCAAATATTCTGATTTATTGCTTCTTTATCAAAATCTCTTATCGGATACCCAAAAAGAAATATTGGATGATTATTTCTCATATAATCTTTCCATCAGTGAAATTGCCGAAAATCGTGAAATTTCTCGTTCTGCAGTTGAAGACGCAATTAAGAAAGGCAAAAAGAAACTTGATCAAATTGAAAAAGAAATTGGCAATTTACAAGTTTTAAATATTATTTATCAAATGAAAAGTGATGCTACTGATGAAAAAGTCATTGCATCCTTAGAAGAAATAGAAAGGATTATGAAACATGGCATTTGAATCCTTAAGTGATAAATTATCACTCATATTTAAAAAAATCCGTGGTCAGGCTCGTTTAACTGAGAGCAACATGGAAGACATGCTTAAAGAAATTCGTGTTGCTTTATTAGAGGCTGATGTTAACTACAAAGTAGTTAAAGAATTCACAAATAATGTGCGCGAAAAAGCATTAGGACAGGATGTTTTAGGCAAATTAAACCCTTCCCAAATGTTAGTGGGAATCGTACATGATGAATTAGTAGATTTATTAGGTAGCACTGATAGTGAAATTCATTATCAAAACAACCGCCCAACAGTCATTATGATGGTAGGTTTACAAGGTTCTGGTAAAACCACCAGTACTGGTAAACTTGCCTATTTAATGAAAAATAAATTACATAAGAAAGTACTTTTAGCTGCTGGTGACATTTATCGTCCAGCCGCTATTGAGCAATTAGATCAAATTGCGAAAAGTGTCGGAGTTGATTTAGTTAATTTAGGTACTAAAATATCTCCTGTAGAAATTGCAAAAAAAGCAAAAGAAAAAGCATTTAATGAACATTATGACGTTTTAATTATTGATACTGCAGGTCGTTTACAAATTGATGAGCAGTTAATGCAAGAACTAAATGATATTAAAGATGCTGTAAGTCCTGATGAAATTTTACTTTTAATCGATGCTATGGCAGGTCAAGACGCTGTTAATGTAGCAAATACATTTAATGAAAAATTGGCTTTAACTGGTGCAATTATGTCTAAGTTAGATGGTGACGCACGTGGTGGTGCAGCTTTATCTATTAGACATATGACTGGTGTCCCTATTAAATTCTCTGGTTTAGGTGAAAAAGTATCTGATTTAGATGTTTTCCATCCTGATAGAATGGCAGACCGTATTCTTGGTATGGGTGATGTCGTTACATTAGTGGAAAAAGTCAAAGAAGAAATCGATGAAAAAGAAGCACGTAAAGCCGCCAGCAAGATGATGTCTGGTAAATTCGACTTAGACGATATGCTTAGTAATATGCGCAAAGTACAAAAAATGGGTTCTTTAGGTGGCTTGCTTAAACTTATTCCAGGTATGCCAAAAGTATCCCCTGAACAACAAGCTGCAGCAGAAAAACAAATGAAAGATTTTGAAACTATCATTAATTCTATGACAAAACAAGAAAAGGCCAATCCGGAAATACTAAAATATTCCCGTAAGCAAAGAATTGCTAATGGTAGTGGTAAAACGGTGGCAGATGTTAATAAAGTTTTAAAGAAATTTGAACAAATGCAACAAATGATGAAACAAATGGAAGCCTATAAGAAAAGCGGACGTGTTCCTCCAGGAGGTCTCGGCGGTATGGGAGGAATGGGCGGATTCCCAATGTAAAAAAATAGAGAGGAATTTAACCTCTCTTTTATTTTATGAACTTATGACCTTTTTCAATTGCTTTCTTTTCCCAATCAGGAGACTCATCATTTCCTAATTCTTTTAATAATTTTTGATCTTCTTTGGTAAGTTTATATTTTTCAAATAAGTCAGGCCGATTTTCTTTTGTTAATTTTAAGGACTGTTTTTGTCTCCATTTATTAATCGCTGTGTGATTTCCTGAATAAAGAATATCTGGTATCTTATCGCCATTAAAATCAAATGGTTCTGTATATTGAGGATATTCTAATAATCCATTTTCAAATGATTCTTCTTTTGTGGATTCGTTAGAAATCGCTCCATCAATTAAGCGGATGATGGAATCAGATATTGCCATTGCTCCTATTTCTCCACCAGTAAGTATGTAGTCCCCAATAGAAACTTGTTCATCAACATATTTATTGACTCTTTCGTCAATTCCTTCATAATGGCCACATAAAATAATTAAATCTTGCACATTTTCTTTGTAAAAGTGTGCTTTTTCTTGGCTATAAGTCTTGCCTCGTGGGGATAAAAGAATAGTGTGAGACTCTGGAGTTTTGACAGCATTTAAGCAATCAATGATTGGTTGGCATTTCATAATTAAGCCAGCTCCTCCACCCACTGGAGGATTATCAACACGACCGTATTTATCCTTTGTGTAATCACGGATATTAATGATTTTAATTTCAACAACATTTTTACTCACTGCTCTTTTAATTATTGAGTTAGTGAGAAAACCATCAAACATTTCAGGGAATAAAGTTAGAATAGTTATTTTCATAGCATACCCTCCACAATATTGACGGTGATTTGCTTATTTTTGATATCTACTTTAATAATAAATTCTTTAATAAAAGGAACAAAGAAATCTTTATTATTATCTCTTTTAATTCGCAAAGTGATTTGTGCTGGGAATTCTTCAACTTCCTTAACTACACCATAGGATTTGCCATCCTTATCAATAATTGTGCATCCTCTTAAATCAGAATAGAAATAATAACCTTCTTTTAAATCTTTTTCATCTTTAACAATTTGTATTTCAAAACCTTTTAAAGATAATGCCTCTTCCTCATTTTGAATTTCATTAAATTGAACAATATCAAATTTACCACTAGAGTGATATGAAAAAACTGTTACTTCTTTTCTTTCCTTGCTTGTTGGATTAAAAAGTAACACTTTGTTTCCCTTTTTGTATCTTTCCTTTGCTTTATCAGTGGTTGATATAACTCTAACTGCACCTTTAAAGGAAAAAACATCTATAATTGTCCCTAATGATAAGTATTCCATATAAATTTACCAAAAAAGAGGATTAATCCTCTTTTTCTTCTTCTTCAAATGATTCAAACTTCAGGTGAATGTGACGATTTTCACTTTTGCCTGCGACTGAAACCACTTCTCTTAAAGCGTTTGCGATAATGCCATGACGTCCAATAAGACGGGCGGTGTCATTTTTTTCTGCAGCAATAAGGATAGTCACATCCTTTCCGCTTTCTTCTTCGTTAACACGGATTAAAACGGAATCAGGTTCTTCAACAATTGGATCAATGAGAGCGTGAATAATTTTCTCGTAATCCATTGTTATTTAGCTTTCTTATCAGCTGCTTTAGCGTTTAAGCCTTTGCGGTTGAACATAGCTTTAACTGTTTCTGAAGGTGTTGCACCTAAACTTAACCATTTGAGAGCTAATTCTTCATCGATAACTGCGTTTTCGACGCCTTTTGCTGGGTCAAAGTAACCAATTTGTTCGATGTAGCGGCCATCACGTGCGAAACGTGAATCAGCGGCAACGATACGATAAAATGGATCCTTATGACGACCAATTCTTGTTAATCTAATTTTAACTGCCATACATAAATCCTCCTTTATGTTCGGATTAATCATAATGATTATTAAATATGGTGTCAAGCATTTTTGCTTTACACATTATAAATCTTACTTATTATAAATAAAGTGGTTGAAATGAAAATAATTGGTTGTTATTATATTTGAGCATGTTTGAAGACATGATACGGGTGCTCCGCTGTCAAAATTGAGAATGAACACCAAGAGACAATATATCTAAGGAGGCGTTTAAATTATGAATAATAATTTAGTCAAAGAAATCGCAGCCACACAAATTCGCAAGGATATTCCAAACTTCCGTTCTGGCGATGAAATTAAAGTTTCAGTTAGAATCGTTGAAGGTGCAAAGTCACGTATCCAAGTATTCCAAGGCGTTGTAATTTGCCGTCGTGGTGGTGGCGTCAGCGAAACATTTACCGTCCGTAAGATGTCAAGTGGCATCGGTGTTGAAAGAACTTTCCCAGTCAACTCTCCTTCCATTGCAGGAATTGAAGTTGTTCGTCATGGTAAAGTTAGAAGAAACAAAATCACTTACATTCGTAAACTTTCTGGTAAATCTGCTCGTATTAAAGAAATTCTCTAATTTCCTGAAAAACGAAACTAAAGGACTCTGTTTGAGTCCTTTTTTAGTGCGCTTGCGTATTGAAACTAAACCTAATAACTCATATAATGAGTACTATGAATAATGAAACAAAAACTAAAAGTAAAGTTCGTCTAATTATCTGGGCTGTAATTTATTTTTTATTAATCATCAGCGTATGTGTAAGCTTTATTATGGTCTTTCACTCATACTATTATCGTTCTATCTTTGTCTCTGGTTCATCAATGGAACCAACATTAAATGGCAATGTCAGTGATCGTGTTGATTACGGTGTGATAGATGATCATGAATATGCTTTAAAAAGTTTAAAGAGATTTCAAATTGTTACTACTTACTATCCTTTTAAAGATTCTCACGATTATAAATCACAGTTTGTGAAAGGTGGAAACAATGAATTAAATCCGAGCGAAGCTTCTTATAAGATTAAAAGATTATATGCCTTACCTGGTGAAACTTTTAAATTCTATTTAGATGATGAAATGGTTGAGAAAGCTCTTCTCACTCAAGGAACTTCTGCTGGTTATAGTGAAGAATCTCAATATTATGCTAGAAAAGCGATTAAGTTTGCTATTTTAAATGAAAAAACAGGCGAATTTGTTGAACAAAAAATTAAATTTAAACGCAAAATCAATATTCAAAAATTTAGTGAATATGATAATTTTACTTATACATTAGGTGAAGAAGAATACTGGGTGATGGGTGATAACTATTCCGCTAGTTCAGACTGTTTTTCTAAAAAAGCCCCTGTTTATTATGAAAACTTTGTGGGTGTTTTAATCGCGATTGAAGGAACTTGTAAAATTCAAGGCAACATAATTGAAGGTGAAGATGGTACAAAAACATCTTATAAATGTGTAAATCGTAAGCGTCATTTACCAACTTACTATTAAGGTTAATGATTATGGCACAGATACATTGGTTTCCAGGACATATGAAAAAAGCTCTTAATGAGCTATGTGAAAGTATTAAAATTGTCGATGTCGTCATCGAACTTTTAGATGCACGTGCGCCTCTATCAAGTGTGAATGAACAACTTAATGAACCGACTAAAAATAAAAAGAAACTAATCGTTATTTCTAAACCTGATTTAGCGGATCAAATTCAAACTGATAGATGGAAAGAATATTTTATTAAGCAAAATAATACAGTTTTAGTATTAGATTTAACTAAACAAAATGCTTCAAATATTATTGCTAACAATGTGATTAAGTTAGGACAAGAAAAATGGGAAAAGCAGAAGGCTAAAGGAATGAAACCTCAACCTATAAGAGCGATGATTATTGGTGTGCCTAATGTTGGCAAATCCTCTTTAATTAATCGCTTAGCAAAAAGAAAGGCCGCCGGGGTGCAAAATAAGCCAGGCTATACTCGCGGTGAACAATGGATTAAAGTTAACAAAGATTTTCTTCTTTTAGACACTCCTGGTATTTTACCTATGAACTACGATAATCCTAAAAAAGCTTGCAATTTAGCCCTTATTGGTTCGGTTAGAGAAGAAATTCTACCTAACACTGATTTAGTTAATTATTTATTAAAGAACCTTAAAGAACATTATCCAAATGCTTTATTGGAACGCTTTAATGTTGATGATTTAAATGACTCCAAAGAAGTTTGCTTAAAGATTGCTAACAAGCGTGGTTTATTAACATATAATGGTGAGCCAAGCATTGAAAAAGCAGAGCAACTTTTGTTAAAAGAATTTAAAGATGGTTTACTAGGAAGAATAACTTTAGAATGGCGTTAGATTACGAGCAACAATATTATTCTGATGAAATTAAATTGATCGTTGGTTGCGATGAAGCTGGTAGAGGATGTCTGCTTGGTGATGTTTTTGCAGGTGCAGTTATCTTACCTCGGGATTTTAAATGTGATTACATTAACGATAGTAAAAAGCTAACCGCAAAACAAAGAGATGAAGCTTATGACATTATTATCAAAAACGCGATTGCTTTTGGTGTTGGTAGATGCACTGCCGAAGAAATAGATGAAATGAATATATTAAATGCTTCTCGTGTAGCGATGGAAAGAGCGATTGAAAATATGAATCATTCTTTTGATATGATCATTACTGACGCAGTGAAGATGAATAAATTTCATTGTCCAAAAGAAGCTTTGATACATGGCGATGCTTTAGCGGAATGCGTTGCTGCTGCATCAATTATCGCAAAAGTATCGAGGGATCGTTATTGTGAAGAGCTAGATAAGAAATATCCAGAATATCAAATCGCTAAACATAAAGGATATGGAACAAAAGTGCACCTAGAAGCATTAAAAAAGTATGGGCCTATCGAACATCTTCACCGGTTTAGTTACGCTCCTGTGAGGGCTTGTTTTATTGAAAAAGTAAAATTATTCTAAAAAATTGTCATTGGCCTCCTAGTTACTAATATGGAGGTCTTTTTATGGCAACAGCAAGACAAGTTTTAATTTATCTCTCATTAAAACATCAAGGAGAGTGGGAGAAAATCTATGAGGATATTGTACAAAAGGTTGTGTATCCTTCAGAAGATATTGAAAAGGCAACTAGTGATTTAAAGATAAATACAGTCACAATTCTCGATAAAGAATACCCTGAATCCTTAAAACAAATTAACAAACCACCTTTTGTGCTTTTCTACTATGGTGATTTTTCCTTACTTTCTGACTATCAAAATTGCTTAGCGGTAGTAGGTTCAAGAAACTATACTGAATACGGCAAAACCGCTACTACTAATATAATTAAGGATTTAAAAGGGAAATTTACAATTGTTTCAGGATTGGCGTTAGGCATTGATTCTATCGCTCATAAAGCAGCTTTAGATTCCAACGCTAAAACGGTGGCAATTTTAGGTAGTGGAATAGATTATTGTTATCCAAAAAGTAATGAAGAAATTTATCAAAAAATTAAACAAAATCATTTAATTATTAGTGAATACCCAGGAAGCGTGGAACCTAAACCTGAGCATTTTCCGATTCGTAATCGTTTGATTGCTGCCTTAGCAAAAAGTGTATTAGTCACAGAAGCAAAGAAAAAATCTGGTACTTTAATTACTGTTTCATTAGCAGCATCTATTGGCCGCAACATTATGTGTGTCCCTTATCCAATTAATCAAGATTCTGAGTGTAACCAACTAATTAAGGATGGTGCATATCTTGTTGAAAATGGCCAAGATGTGATTGAGTACATGTAAGTAAAAAAGTGAAAAAATTCTTAAATAAATCTTATTTTTATTTAATAGGAATAAATGCTAATTAGTAGTGTTGACAATGTGTTTTAATAAGTAAATAATCATTAACCGAAAAGAGATTACATGAAGTTAGTTATTGTCGAATCCCCTGCAAAATGTACAACAATTAAAAGGTACTTAGGTGACCAATATAATGTACTCGCATCATACGGGCATGTGCGTGATTTAGCTACTCGTGGTAAAGGCGGTTTAGGCGTTGATGTAGAGAACAATTTTGCTCCTACTTATTTAGTAACTGCGAATAAACAAAAAGTAGTTAACGAACTAATCGCTGCTTCTAAAAAATGTGATGAAGTCATATTAGCAACCGACCCTGACCGTGAAGGTGAAGCTATTGCTTGGCACTTAGCAAATGTTTTAAATTTGGATATTGCTAAAACAAAACGTTTAGAATTTCATGAAATTACACGCGAATCTATTAAACAAGCAATGTCTAACCCTCGCACAATCGACACAAAGACTGTTGCGTCGCAAGAGACACGTCGTATTTTAGATCGTATTATTGGATTTAAATTATCGACTTTATTAAATAAGAAGATTAGATCTAAATCTGCCGGTAGAGTGCAATCTGCCACATTAAAATTAATTAATGATCATGATTTGGAAATAGAAAAATTTGTCCCACAAGAATATTGGAATATTCTTTCTAGCATTGACATTAATGGTAATTCTTTTGCTTTAACATTTGTTGGTGAAAACGGAAAAACTATTGAAATTAAAAATAAAGAAGAAGCAAATCGCATCTTAGATAAAATTACAGAAGAAGTAAAAGTCATTTCAGTAAATAAATCTTTTAGATTTAAAGAAAGCAAAGAGCCATTTACTACTTCAACGATGCAACAAGAAGCTTTCGCTCGTTTACACTTTAAAACAAAAAAGACTCAAAGCCTTGCTCAACAATTGTATGAAGGCATTGAAGTTAATGGTGAACATGTTGGTTTAATTACTTATATGCGTACAGATAGCACGAGATTATCTGAATCATTTATTGCTCGTGCAAAGAAATATATTACGGAAAAATTTGGCCCAGAATATGTAGGAAAAGCAAAACAAAAAGTAGTGAATTCGGAAAACACCCAAGATGGTCACGAGGCTATTCGTCCTACTAGCAATCATCGCACACCAGAATCTTTATTAAATATTGATTTATTTGTTAAAAATAAAGATTTATATAAATTATATAAATTAATTTATAACAGGGCAGTTGCCTCTTTAATGAAAGCTAAAAAAGAAGAAGTTCTAACAATTATTTTAGGCTCTAATGATTTAACCTTTAAAATTGAATTAGCACATACCGTATTCCCAGGTTACGAAGCTCTTTTAGCAGACACTGAAGAAGAAAAAGAATTTAAGGGCAAATTCCCTGAAATTAATGTTGGTGATTCTTTTAAAGTAATTAAAAAAGAAGGCGAACAAAAATTTACCCAAGCACCAAGCCATTATTCTGAAGCTAAATTAGTAAAATTGATGGAAGAAGTTGGTATTGGTCGTCCATCCACTTATGTTTCAACATTAGATACTTTAAAGAAACGCAAATACGTTGAAGATAAAGCCGGCATTATTACTGTCACTGAACAAGGCCGTAAAACTGTTGATTATTTAGAAGATAATTTTAGTGATATTGTTAATACTCAATATACTGCTGATATGGAAGAAAAACTTGATAAAATTCAAGAAGGGCAAACAAAAAGCTTGGATATTTTAACTAATTTCTATGGACCTTTCATGGAAGAAGTTAAAAGAGCAGGGGAACTTGAAACTCAAAAACCGAAAGAAGAAATTCTCGATGAATTATGCCCAAAGTGTGGTTCTCATTTAAAAGTTATTCATGGTCGAAATGGCACATTTATCGGTTGCTCTAATTATCCAAAATGTAAATATGTTAAAAAGGAAGAAAAGATTGTTGTTAAGGTTGGTAGAACCTGTCCAAAATGTGGTGGCCAACTTGTAGAAAGAGAAAAGAAAGGCAGCAAGTTTATCGGTTGCTCTAATTATCCAAAATGTAAATATACTGAAAATAAACGCACACAAGATGTGACTTCCGAAGCCCCAGCAGTAGTGAAGAAATGTCCAAAATGTGGTGGTGACATGGTTAAGAAAAAAGGCAAATATGGTTATTTACTTGGATGTACAAATTATCCTGAGTGTAAATATTGGGAAACAATCTATAAAAGAAAGCGGAAATAGTTTCCGTTTTTCTTTTGGATAAATTAAAATAATTTAGATGAAAAAAACAAGGAAACAAATCTATACAAATAAACCAATTAAAGATTTTCTTGATCATTTAAAGCTTGATAAAGGCTACACTGATGACACAATCTATGATTATAACTATGATCTGAAAAAGTTCTTCGAGTTTTTGCGTGATGAAGGCATTTTGATGGATGAAGTGGATAACATTATTATCCGTAATTTTTTAACTAAAGAATTGTCTTCTGGAATTTCAAAAAGATCTTGTAAAAGAAGAATCTCGACCCTTAAACAGTTCTATGCATATATGTACAAAACGGGCGTTGTGAAAGACAATCCTTTCCTTTTTGTGCAAACGATTAAGACAGAGAAAAAGTATCCTCATGCGTTATATCGTGAGCAAATTGCGGAGATTTTTGCGAAAAATGACGCTAGAACCGATGAATTAGCGATTCGTGATCAAGCCATTATGTACATGCTTTATTATTGTGGGGTGCGTGCTAGTGAGTTAGTGAATTTAAGAGTCCAAGATGTAAACCTTAAATCAAGAACCGCTCGTATATTTGGTAAAGGGCAAAAAGAACGCCTAGTGCCTTTTACTAAGGAAACGCAAAAGAAATTAGAAGAATATCTAGAAAAATTAAGACCTAATCTTTTAATGAAAACAATCGATCCTCAATCAAATTTATTTTTAAATTCTCGTGGTGAACCATTAACCACTAGAGGGCTAGAATACATTCTTGATCAAATTGAAGAAAAGACTGGTTCATTTGTTGGTTTGCACCCACACTTATTAAGACATAGCTTTGCTACTCATCTTTTAGAGAATGGTGCAGATTTAAGAGTAATACAAGAATTATTAGGCCATGAAAGTATTAACGCTACCCAGGTTTACACACATGTTTCTACGGAAGCAATGAAGCAAGAATACATTGGTCATCACCCTCGTAGTCAGAAAAAAGATAAATAAGTATTTTAATACTTGTTATATATCTGTCGTTTTGATAGAATAGTTCACGCTGTGGAGACACAGACTACACACGCTGCGGATTAAACTCCCATTGTGCCTCATGGAAAAAGAGGTGGTTGAGTTTTTAGAAACAGCGGAGGAAAAACATAAGGAGGCTCGAAACATGAGCGAAGAAAAAGAAATCGTTGCGGAAGTTGTTGCAGAAGAAACAATGGAAGCAGTCATGCATGATCCTGATGCACCAGTTATTACAATGAAGAAATTGTTAGAAGCTGGTTCCCATTTTGGTCATCAAACACGTCGTTGGAATCCAAAGATGAAGAAATACATCTGGGGTGCACGTAATGGCGTTTACATCATCGACTTAGCCAAAACAGTGGATTTAGTCGCTGAAGCCTATAAGGCATTAAAAGAAATCGTTGACAACAATGGTAAAGTCTTATTTGTTGGTACAAAAAGACAATGCCAAGAAGCAGTCAAAGCTGAAGCAGAACGTTCTGGTTCCTTCTACATTACCAATCGTTGGTTAGGTGGTACCTTAACAAACTTCAGAACAATTCAAGGTCGTATTAGATACTTAAAAGAATTAGAAAGAAGAGAAGCTGAAGGTGAATTAGATTTATTACCAAAACAAGAAGCTGCTCAATTAAGAAAAGAATTAGCTAAATTATCCAAGAACTTAGAAGGCATCAAAGAAATGCGCAAAGTTCCTAACGCTGTCTTTGTTGTTGACCCACACGTCGAACACAACGCAGTTGCTGAAGCTCATAAATTAGGAATTCCAGTGTTTGCTATTGTTGATACAAATAGTGACCCAGATGTCGTTGATCACGTTATTCCAGCTAATGACGACGCAGTTCGTTCAGTCTCTTTAATCTTAGCAGTTATGGCTGATGCTATCGTTGAATCTAAGGGTGGTTTACCAGTCGTTGCTTATATTAAAGAAGAAACTAAAGACATCACAATGGATGATGTTATTCACCAAACAGATAAAGAAGCAAAAGAAAGAATTGAAAAGATTCGTGCTGAAAGAGCTGCTCGTGAAGCTGCTTATAGAAAAGAACAAGCAGAACGTGAAGCTGCTAGAGCTGCCGCTAATGGTGAAGAAGTAAAAAGACCAGCTAGAAAGCCAGCCAATCGTAAAAAACCAGAACCAAAAGTTGAAGAAGCAAAAGCTGAACAACCAAAAGTTGAAGGAGAAAATAAATAATGGCAGAAAACAACTTAATTGAATTAATTAAAGTTTTACGTGAAAGAACCGGTGCAGGTTTAATGGACTGCAAAGGTGCCTTATTAGCCAATGATTGTGATATTGAAAAAGCCACAGACTGGTTACGTGAAAAAGGTTTAGCAAAAGCTGCTAAAAAAGCTAATCGTATTGCAGCTGAAGGTTTAGCTATTACTAGATCTTGTGATAAATGTGGTAGAACCGTTATCGTCGAAGTGAACTGCGAAACAGACTTCGTCGCTAAGGGTGATGCATTCCGTGAATTAGTGGATGAAGTTGCTCATATTATTATGAAAAACGAACCAGCCACTATTGAAGAAGCTAGAGAATTAACTAAAGACCTCTTTACTGATGCAACTGTAAAGATGGGTGAAAAGTTTGAATTAAGAAGATTTGTCGTTCTTCATAAAGAAGATGGCTGTGTTGCTTCTTATATCCATATGGGTGGCAAAATTGCTGTTATTGTCAAACTTGATAAAGTTGATGAAGAATTAGGTAAAGGCTTAGCAATGCACATTGCAGCTAATAACCCACAATATTTATCATTAAATGATATTTCTGCTGAAGATTTAAAGCACGAAAAAGATGTGCAATTAGAAGCTGCTAAGAATGATCCAAAATTAGCTAGCAAGCCAGCTGAAATGTTAGCAAAGATTATTGACGCTAAGGTTACCAAATACTATTCCGAAATGGTTCTCGGTAGTCAAGCTTATTTACTTGATGACACTAAGACAGTTGCTCAAGTATTAAAGGAAAAAGGCGTGAACGTTTTAAAATTTGTCCGTTACCAAGTTGGTGAAGGTATTGAAAAACGTAAAGATGACTTCGCAAGCGAAGTAATGAGCCAAGTTAAATAATTATTAAAGGAACACCTTTGGTGTTTCTTTTTTTACAAATAGGAGGAAGATAAGATGTACAAAAGAGTTTTACTAAAACTAAGTGGTGAAGCTTTAAAAGATAGCCAAGCAATGCAAATCTTAAATGTTGATTGTGTAAAGAAAATGGCTTTAATGATGAAAAAACTTCATGAACAAGGTGTTCAACTCGCAGTGGTGATTGGCGCTGGTAATATTTGGCGTGGTAAACTCGCGGAAGATATTGGTATTGAACGTGCTCCTGCAGACTATATGGGTATGCTTGGAACCATCATTAATGCTGCAGCTGTGAGCAGCGCTTTAAAAAATATTGGTGTTGATTCTACTGTGTTTTCTGCTCTTCCTGAAATTGATCCAATTAGTGTAACCTACACTCCAAAGGCTGCAATTAAAGCTATGGAAGAAGGTAAAATTGTCTTTTTAGCAGGTGGAACCGGTAAACCTTTCTTTACTACTGATACTGCTGCTACAATGCGCGCAATTGAAACTAATTGTGAAGCTATTTTTATGGGTAAAAACGGTGTTGAAGGCGTTTTTGATAAAGACCCAACTAAGTATTCTGATGCAAAACTATTTAAAAAGATTTCTTATAAAGAAATCCTAGATAAAGGTCTTCAAATTATGGACCTTAGTGCAGTAGAATTAATAAAAGATAAAGACATTGTGTTAAGAGTATTTTCAATGTCTGATTCTGAAAATTTTATTAAAGTTGCCTTAGGTGATGACCTTGGCACTATTTGTCAAAAATAAGGAGATTAACATGAACGAAATCGCATTAGATGCTCAACAAAGAATGAATAAATCAATTGATTCTTTAAAAATTACTCTTTCCTCATTACGCACAGGACGTGCCTCTCCCGCAATGTTATCAAATTTAGAAATTGATTATTATGGTTCTCCAACTCCAGTTAATCAAATTTCTTCTATTTCTGTTCCAGAACCAAGGCAATTACTAATTAAGCCATATGATAAGAATGACGTTAAAGCTATCGTGGCAGCAATCAACGCTTCTGACTTAGGCTTAAATCCTATTAACGAAGGAACAGTAGTGAGATTAATTATTCCAGCCTTAACGGAAGAAAGACGTCGTGAAATTTCTAAACAAGCGAAAAAGCATGGCGAAGAAGCTAAAGTTTCTATTCGTAATATTCGTCGTGAATATATGGACTTAATTAAAGACGATGATTCTTTCACTGAGGATATGCAAAAAAAGATTAGTGAAGAAATTCAAAAAGTCACCGATGATGCTGTAAAAAATATAGACACTGTCGTGGCGGAAAAAGAAAAAGAATTAATGTCCATCTAATTAAGATGATTAAGAAGGCTAATGCCTTCTTTTTTTATGTCTTATATTTTAGTGTGCTAACATTCTTATTTTCTTGTATAATAAAATAAGTTATTAAATATGGAAAAAGAAAACAAATTACTTCATATCGCCTTCATTATGGATGGCAATGGTCGTTGGGCTAAAGCAAGACATTTACCTCGCCATTTAGGTCATAAAGCTGGTTGTGAAAGAGTAATTGATATATATGAAGAATGCTACGAAACTGGTGTTAAAGTAATGTCTTTGTATGCTTTTTCTACTGAAAACTGGAATAGACCGAAGGATGAAATTAAGCATCTATTCCAATATTTAGAAATATTCTTTAAAAAAGAAATCAAGCGCATGTTAAAAGATGGGTGTCGTATTGTAGCATCAGGCGATTTATCACGCTTACCTTTAAAAACACAAAAGGTTGTCAACGACGCTATTGAACAAACTAAAGATGGTAAGAACTTTACTTTTAATATTTGCCTTAATTATGGTGGCAAAGATGAAATTGTGAGAGCTACAAAGAAATTTGCTCAAGATGTATTAGATGGTAAAAAAACCATCGATGATTTAAATGAAACAACATTTGAAGATTATTTATATACTAAGGGATTACCACCTGTGGATTTATTAGTTAGAACTAGTGGTGAAATGCGAACCAGTAATTATTTACCATGGCAACTTGCTTATGCAGAATTTATTTTTCCAAAAGTAGCATGGCCAGATTTTAGCAAAGATGAATTAAGAAAATGTATTGCGGAATATAATAATCGAAATCGCCGTTTTGGAGGCATCAAAGATGAAAAATAATAATAATGTTATTCAACCAAATGAGATATCGAAAAGCACAAAAGTGTCTATGAGAACCAGAATTATCACTGCCGTATGTGGAATTGTTATTGCTTTACCACTTATCTTATTAGGCGATTATTTTACCGCTGTATTAGTGGCGTTTGTATTAGTGGTAGGTACTTGGGAAATAGTGCATTGTGCTAAGAAAAAATATAATCCAGCTTTATTTATTGTGACTTTATTTTTGGCAGGAATTATGACTTACTGGCCAATTATTAAAGAATCACCTAGTTTAATCGAAAACGGTTTTGCGGATTTCCGTGTTTATAAATATTTCGATAATGTCCATGTTTCTGTGCCGGTTTTTGTCCTTGGTGTATTTGGCGTTTTCTTTATGACCATTATTGATAAAGGATTTACTGTTCGCGACGCTTGTTTTATTTTCACTATGACATTACTTTTATCTCTTGGCTTACAATCTGCTTTATTTATTCGTTATAACCCTTCGCTAGTGTATGCTAAAACTTTTAATAATAACCCTTCGTATTTTAATCTATATGATAATTTACAATCTGCATTATTAATTATTTATGTCATTATTGGCACATTTATGACTGATACCGGTGCTTATTTTATTGGTGTATTCTTTGGCAAAAATAAGATGAATCCACGTATCTCTCCAAAGAAAACTTGGGAAGGGTTCTTTGGTGGCATTTTCTTTTCCTTAATCTCTTCTTTTGGCTTTGCCTCTATCTTTATTTTTAATAAAATGCCTTTGATTGAAGGTGTATTAGACGCTAACCATTGGTATCATATTTTATTTATTTCATTATTAATTCCATTTGTGTCCACTTTAGGAGACTTTGTCTTCTCTAGCGTGAAGAGATATTACGAAATTAAGGATTTTGGCAATATCTTACCTGGACACGGTGGTGTTTTAGATAGAATTGATTCTTTAATCTTTTCTTTCTTAACAAGTGCAGTATTTATCAACTTATTTGTTTATTGGAGTCAATATGCCAAATAAAATTTGTTTATTAGGTGCTTCTGGTTCCATTGGTAAACAAACTTTGGATGTAATGAATAAGAATCCTAATGATTTTACATTAGTGGGTTTTTCTGTTGGCCATCAAACTCGTAAAATTAGCCCAATCATCAAGAAATACCCTAATGTCAAAGGAATATACCTAATCGATAGCAAAATCGCTAGAAAGTATCAAAAAAGATATAAAGATATTATTTTCTTTTCAGGAAATGATGGATTAACTCAATTAATTGATTATGTTAAGCCAAATATGGTTGTTAATGCGTTAGTTGGTTTTGTTGGATTAAAGCCAACATTATATGCTTTGCAAAATAATTTAATCGTTTGTTTAGCGAATAAGGAAGCTTTAGTTGTGGGTGGCGAATTAGTCAACCATGAACTATCTCTTGGGCATGGCAAAATCTATCCAATTGATAGCGAACACGCCGCAATTAGAAAATGTTTATCAGTTGATGATCAAAATGTAAAAAGAATTGTGTTAACGGCGAGTGGTGGTGCATTCCGTAAATTATCTCGTGAAGATTTAAAAAACGTAACTCCTGAAGACGCCTTAAAACACCCAACTTGGAAGATGGGACATAAAATCACGATTGATTGTGCAACAATGATTAACAAAGCCTTCGAAGTGATTGAAGCGCATTATTTGTTTAATTATCCTTATGACCAAATTGGCATTATTCTTCATGACGAATCAATGATTCATTCCTATATTGAATATAATGACGGTACACTCCGTTTAGATATTGGTAAACCGGATATGCGTGTTCCAATTAAATATGCTTTATATCAAGGATTAACTGATTTTAAAACAGTCGTGTCACCATCGTTAGATAAATTCTACCAATATCATTTTCATCAATTTGATATCAATCGTTATCCGATTGTAAAATGGGCAAAAGTGGTTATAGAAGAAAAAGGTACATATGGATGCGTTTTTAACGCCGCTAACGAGGTAGCGGTTTATGCCTTCTTGAATCACCAAATTCCTTTTTTAGCGATTGAAGAAATTGTGAATAAATTAATGAATGAGCATAAAAATAAAAAGCATCCAAGTTATGAAGACATTGAAGTTTTAGATCAAAATATTAGGCAAAAAGCCTCTCAAATTATAGAAAGTTGGAAATAGTCATATGGTTGTTGTGTATATTATTTTATTTATTGTATTTCTTTCCTTACTCATTATGATTCATGAGTTGGGGCATTTTACAGCAGCGAAAGTTTTTAAAGTTTACTGTTTAGAATTTTCAATTGGATTTGGCCCAAAGCTCTTCCGCCACAAAAGAAAAAATGGTGAAACCTATTTCTCACTTAGAGCAATTCCTTTTGGTGGCTATGTCTCAATGTATGGAGAAGGTGTAGAGTTACCTGATGGTCAACAAATAGAGGAAAGTAGAAGCTTAGAAGGTGTAGCAAAATGGAAAAGAGCAATTATCCTTTTTGCTGGTGTTTTTAATAACGCAATTTTAGCGTTAATCCTATTCTTTGTCTCTTCCTTTATTCCTAGTAAGATGTGTTACTACGGAAACATGTCGATTGCTGAAGGAAGCAAAGCGGCAGATGCAGGTTTAGTGACTGGTGAAATTATTGCCTTAGATGGCGATTTAGCAGTTAGTGAAGATAACTACGTTGACAACTACCATCTAATTGATTTTAATTCTATCGTTAACTATAGCGATACTTCTTCAAAGATGGTGTGCACTTACTTTAATCTTGATGGTTTAAAAGATTATAAGAACTTAGATATTTCTGATTATATGGAAATGTTTGAACAAAAAACCAACGAAAATGGAGAAAAAGTCGTGAATTGGACCGCACCTATTAAGATTGATGAAAAATTTGTCTCTTTATCACTTAATATTAGAACAGTTCATTATTTAGACGAAAATTATACTGAATACGAATTGATTGATCATAACATCGTTATTAATAAAGACGTTGACGGAGCCTCTTTAGAAAGTTTTGGTTATTCTTTCTATTTAGCTACGATACAAGCAAAGAACTTTGGAGCAGCAATTAAAGAAACTTTTACCTCTTTTGGTGAGTCATCTACACTCATTGTTAAGACATTAGGCTCTTTATTTACCTCTTCTAGCACATGGAAAAACATGGGTGGAATTGTTGCGATTGGTTTTGAATCTACAAGTGTTTTGCAAAACTTTGGCTGGGGCAAATTCTTATATTTATGGGGCGCTTTATCAGTTAATTTAGCAATTGTTAATTTATTACCATTTCCAGGATTAGATGGTTGGCAATTATTAGTCTTAGCGGTAGAAGCTATCTTCCGTAAGAAAATACCAAATAAAGTTAAATCAATAATTTCCTTTATTGGTATTGGAATTTTATTTGCCCTTATGGCTATAATATTGGTTAAGGATATATTTATATATATATTTTAGAATATGCTCGAAGATAAGATGATTCGTTTCTTAAAATCAATTCACATCGAAAATCTCGATGATTTTGATGATTTATCTTTTGAAATGGCGTCTTATGACCGATTTAATAGAAAACAATTTAACATGGTGATTTTGAAGAAAGCACCTTGGAAATATCATTTGCTTAGAGAACTACAAGATGGTTTAAACTATATTACTTATCCTTATACTTTAAGATTTTCATACCTTGTAAGACCTAAGTATCAAGATGTTCTTGCCTTATTTGAAGAGTGGTATCAAACCTTATATCATATTCCACATAATTTAATTATTACTGGGGATGAAAATGACCATATCTATATTAAATATGCAAATAATGCAGAAAAAGAACAATATGCTTTAGCGATTAACGATTTTCGCGATTTTTTAAATTTCTTATCTTATGAATTTACGATTACCGAGTCTGTCGCTGACAACGCTTCTACAATTGCTAAGAGAGAAGAAAAAACTATAGCGGAACCAAAAATAAACAACACTGAAGAAGTTATTAACACTGAAGAAGTTAATTCTAATGATCATTTTGTGGTTGAACATGATGAATTAATGAATGAGTCTATTTTAGAAGATAATGAAGCACGTGCTGATGAAGAAAATAGTGACGCTAATCAAGAAGCTGCAAAGCCTTCAAATGATATTTTAGATGAAGCTAGCAACGCTTTAATGAAAGTATTAGAAAAGAACGCTCAAGATATGATGGCGGAACGCCGTAGAGCGAGACTTAATAAACGCGGTAATTATCACCACGTGGAAAAATTAGACGATTTAACTAATACATCTGGTAATGTTGATGTTGATGGAATTGTTTTCTCCATTGAATCAAAAGAATATGGTGGTGCTGCAAGAGGAAAAATTGGCCTTTCTGATGATTTTGAAGGTGCTATATATATTAACTTTAGAGCAAATCCTGGTAGTGCTTTATTAGACACACTTAAGAAAATCAGTAAAGACATGCATATTCGTGTGAGGGGCGTAGCCTATACTGATGATTTCACTCATCAATTAGCTATTCGTGCACATTTTATTGATTTATTACCTGATGCAGTAATTGAAAAAGAAAAAGCAGAAGAGCCACGTGTTGAACTTCATTTGCATAGTAAGATGTCTGCCATGGATGGCGTCTCTACAATGAATGAATATTGTAAGTACGCAGCTGCGCTTGGTCATAAAGCAATCGCAATTACTGACCATGCTGTTGTGCAAGCCTTTCCTGAAGCTCAAAAAGCCGCTGAGAAAAATAAACTTAAAATGATTTATGGGTGTGAATTTTATATGGTTGATGAAAAACTCAATTATATTAAAAACCCAGTTAAAACCCCTTTAAATTCCGCTAAATATGTCGTTCTCGACTTAGAAACCACAGGTTTAAGCGCACGCTATGATAGGATGATTGAATTTGGTGCAGTGAAAGTGGAAAACGGCATGGAAATAGACCGTTTAGATATTTTAGTTAATCCTGGAGTTAAAATTCCAAAAAAGATTATTGCTTTAACTGGCATCAAACCAGAAATGCTAAAAGATAAACCAAACACTAAGGAAGCTTTAGACAAGATTATTCCTTGGATTGGAGATGCTATATTAGTTACTCATAACGCTGAATTCGACTTTTCTTTCTTACAAGAAGAACTTCGTCGACATGACATGCCATTATTAACTAATCCTCTTATTGATACTTTATCTTTATCACGTTATTTATTCCCTGACCAAAAGCATCACGCGTTAGGTAATTTATGCCGTCGTTTTGAAGTTGCTTATTCCAAAGATGACGCCCATAGAGCAGATTACGATGCCTCTGTTTTAAATGAAGCTTGGCAAGCAATGATTGTTCTTTTAGATAAAGAACATAAAGGAATTACTCATGAAGATTTAGGCAATCTAGAATCTTCTAAAGAACTTTTAAAGCACATTCGCCCTTACCATGTTGTAGCATTAGCGAAAAATATGGACGGTATTATTGCTTTAAATAAATTAGTTTCCTTATCTCATATCGATTATTTAGCGGATGTTCCAAAGGTTCCGAGAAAAGAATTAGAAAAATTCCGTGATAATTTAATTATTGGTTCTGCCTGTTTTAATGGTGAAGTGTTTAGAACTGCTGAATATTACAATAAAGAAACATTGCTTAAAGTAATGAAATTCTACGATTATATCGAAATTCAACCGATGGAAAATTATTCTTTCTTATGGAATATGGATGATATATCCAAACCAGAAGTTGAACAATATGTTCATGACATTATTGAATGTGCAGATGAATTAGGCAAAATGGTAGTGGCCACAAGTGACGCTCATTATGCCCAAAAGAAAGATAAAAAATTCCGTGATGTTTATATTTTTGCGAAAGGATTAGGGAATATTAATCACCCATTAAATCCTTATTCACGTGCTGATTTGCCTTTATTTGAAAATCCAAACCAGCATTATCGCTCAACTGATGAAATGCTTGATGAAATGTCCTTCTTAGGCAAGGAAAAAGCTTATGAAATAGTGGTTACAAATACAAACAAGATTGCTGATTCAATCGAATCCCTTGTACCACTTCCAAATAATAAATTGTTCCCTCCTCATATTGAAAATTGTGAAGAAAATTTAAAAAAGATGGTTTTTGACCACGCCAAAGAATTATATGGTGATCCATTGCCAAAACTAGTACAAGATCGTTTGGATACTGAACTTAACGGTATTATCAATAATGGATTCTCAGTTATTTATATGATTGCCCACTTATTGATTAAAAAGGCAAATGAAGATGGGCATATGGTTGGAAGCCGTGGCTCTGTTGGTTCTTCTTTAGTAGCGACAATGGCGAATATTACCGAAGTTAATCCACTTCCTCCACATTATCGTTGCCCTAAATGTAAACACCTAGAGTGGGTTAATGAAGTTGATCCAGATGTTAAATCTGGTTTTGACTTACCAGAAAAGAATTGCCCAGAATGTGGCACAGCGATGAAACATGATGGACAAAACATTCCTTTCCAAACTTTCTTAGGATTTAACGCGGATAAGACTCCTGATATTGATTTAAACTTTCCGCCAGATTATCAAGCAATCGCTCACGCTTATACTAAAGTTCTTTTAGGAGCTAAGAATGTTTTTAGAGCAGGCACAATTGGCACAGTTGCCGACAAAACTGCTTATGGTCATGTGCGAAATTATTTAGAAAAAATAGGTATTAACCCTGATGAATATAGTAGTGCTAAAACCTGGCGTTTAGCCGCAGGCTGTACAGATGTTAAACGTACAACTGGCCAACACCCTGGTGGTATTGTTGTTATTCCAGACGACCATGAAGTTTATGAATTTACCGCTGTACAATACCCAGCTGATGATAAAGAAGCTGAGTGGAAAACAACACATATTGATTATCACTCAATTGATAATACTGTTTTAAAGCTTGATATGTTAGGCCATGTTGACCCACAAGCTTTAAAAATGATGGAAGATTTAACGAAGGTTAAAATTGAAGACATTCCAATGAATGACCCAAAAGTTTTGTCTTTATTCTCTAAGTCAACAGCGTTAGGCATTAAAAATGATTATTTACAAAATAAAACTGGTGCTTTAGCAATTCCGGAATTTGGTACAGAAATAACTAGAAAAGTATTAGAAAAGACATTACCAGTTAAATTCTCCGATTTAGTGATTATTTCCGGATTGTCCCATGGAACAGGCGTGTGGGCTGGTAACGCAGAAAAATTAATTGATGACGGTGTTGCTACACTTAGCGAAGTCATTGGATGTCGTGATGATATTATGACTTATTTAATTGCGAAGGGATTGCCACATAATATTTCCTTTAAAATCATGGAAGATGTTCGTAAAGGTAGAGGCTTAAAACCTGAATATATTGAATTAATGTTGGCGAATAACGTTCCACAATACTACATTGATTCATGTAAATTAATTCAATACATGTTCCCAAAAGGACACGCTGTTGCGTATGTCACTCAAGCTGTTCGTGTGGGTTATTATAAAATCTATTATCCATTAGAATTTTATGCAACATTCTTCTCTGTTCGTACTGATCAATATGATATTAGAGCAATGATTAAAGGCGAACATGCTTTAATTAATAAATTAGAAGAACTTAGAGCAAAAGAAAAAGATAGAACCATTAAGATGACAGCTAAAGATAAAGAATTAATTGTTTGTTTATCTGTGGCTATTGAAATGGTGGAACGTGGCTATCGCTTTGAAAATATTGATTTATATCGTAGTGATGCGACTCGTTTTGTGATTGATAAAGAAAATAACGCTTTGATTCCTCCATTTATTACTTTAGAAGGCTTAGGTGAAAACAACGCTGTAACAGTTATTGAAGCTCGTAAAGAAAAGGAATTTACTTCAAAAGAGGATTTATTAAGACGTACAAAATTAACTAGCACAAATGTAGAAGCTTTAAGTGAAATGGGAGTGCTGGATAATTTAGACGAAACTGACCAGTTATCCTTATTTGATTTTTAATTTCGGGAAGTAGCGCAGTTTGGTAGCGCGCTTGCTTCGGGAGCAAGATGTCGTGGGTTCAAATCCCATCTTTCCGACCATTTAAACTATATAGGTTCGAACTAATCGAACCTTTATTTTTGATAAATTTAAACAAAATTAAGTAAATTGTAATCTCGGCATAATGAATTAAGAAATTTATTCTTAATATCCCATTGAGACCCCAGCACGATTTAAATTAAGATGCTAAAAAAATTAACAGTATTTAAGGCAAATGTCCTAAATATAACAACAATTGGAAAAATAGAATTGTTAAATTAAAAAAATATTAAAGGGAAAAATAAATCAATTTGTATTATTAATAATGCAAAGAAGTTATGGTTTTCGCAGAAACTTTTTGGAAGTCTCTTCAGTAGTCTTTTTTCTATCTAACGAGGCTTAATAGTTTTTCTTTGCTTTTCTTCAAGAGGACATAAAAATCCATACTTGCGTCTTCATCAAGTATAGGAATTGCCTTTCTATTTTCGATAATATGATGGTCTTTTGTGATTGAAGAAACAAAGGATGGAATGCTTGAATATTCAGCTAATTCTTTAAGATCGTCTTGGGAAGAGAGACGGACGAATCTTGAATTCTTTAGCTGGAGTTTCAATATTTCATCCCAGACTCCGACATAATTAAATAAAAGGAAGGTTTGTTTATCAATGTCTTTCCAATAGACCCCATCGTTTTTCTCATATAAGAAATGAGTGTCAGGAACATAGACATATAGTCTTTCATTCATGACTTTTTTACAAATAAATTTCTCATCATTATACGGATGATTAATAAAGATAATGTCGTAAGCGTTATTGTTTAATCCTTTTATGAGATTTTCTTCGTTATCCAGTTTAGAGATGATTCTAGAAACGTTTTTAGATGGAGCGAATAATGATTGAAAACGATACAAAGGCCCAGGCGCGGTATAACCAATAGAAATAGTATTTTCTTTGTCTTTTAACTCTTTTGCCTTTTGATATAGCCTCTCATCCATTTCTTTGATGTCCTTCATATATGGTAGAAGTTCCTTCCCTATTTCATTGAGAGTAATCTTGTTTGCTTTCCTTTCAAAAAGATGTACATTTAACTCATTTTCTAGTTTTTGCATTGCTTTAGACAAAGATGGTTGAGAAATATGTAATTTTTCTGATGCCTTCAAAAGGGAACCTTCCTCGTAATATACTAGCAAATATTCCAATAAATTATTGTCTAACATAATTATCTCCACTATTCGATTTTATTATAGTGGATTTCGATATTGATATAAACATTTTCCATCTAGAAAATCTAAAATATATTCAGGAGGAAGAAAAATGAAAAATTTACTTGTATACTTCAGTTGGTCAGGAAACACTAAGAAATTAATTGAAGCGATTTCTAAAAATATCTCTTTTGACATTGCTAGGATCGAAAGAGAAACACCTTATTCCTTAGACTACAACGAATGTGCCTATCACGAGGCAAAGGAAGAAATTGACACTAAGGTCCACCCAAGCATCAAACCGCTTAACATCAACATTAATGACTATGCGGAAATCTATATCTTTTTCCCTATTTGGTGGTATACCTTCCCAATGCCTATTGCAACATTTATAGATTCTTTGAAAGAATATAAAGGAAAGGTCATTCTTTTTGCTAATTCCTATACAAACGATTCAATGTATATGGAAAACGCTCTAAGAGATTTTCAAGGGATTGCTCCAGGAGTAAAAGTTGAAAAAGGATTATTCAACAAATCATGCGAAGAACATATCAATTTCTTTAAAAGGGAGACAAAATAACATGAAAGAAATAAAACTATATAACAATATTAGAATGCCTATTACTGGTTTTGGTGTTTATCAAGTATCCAAAGAGGATTGCAAAGCATCGGTTTTATCTGCATTAAAAGCTGGGTATCGTCATATTGATACAGCTCAAGCCTATTTCAACGAAGAACAAGTTGGAGAAGCTCTTAAAGAATGCGGGATTCCAAGAAACGAAATCTTTTTGACAACAAAGGTCTGGATTGATAACTATGGTGAAGGAAAAACATATCGTTCAGTCATCGAATCAATGAGAAAATTACGAGTTGACTACCTCGATTTGATTCTCCTTCATCAGCCAATCGGTGACTATTATGCTGCATATAGAGATTTAGAGAAACTTTATGAAGAAGGAAAGGTCAAAGCAATTGGTGTTTCTAATTTCTATCCAGATAGGCTTGTTGATCTTTGCCTCTTTTCAAAGGTAAAACCGATGGTCAACCAAATTGAAGTCAATGTTTTTAACCAAAGAATTATCGATAAGGAGTGGGCTGATAAATATGGAATAGTTCTTACAGCTTGGGCTCCATTTGCCGAAGGAAGAAACAACATGTTCCAAAACGAAACATTGCTTGTAATTGCTAAGAAGCATAATCGTTCCGTTGCCCAAGTAATACTTAGATGGCTTTATCAAAGAGGTATTATCTCTCTTGCTAAATCAATTCATGAAAATAGGATAAAAGAGAACTTTGATATTGAATCTTTTGTTCTTGATGAAGACGACATGAATCTTATCTTGACCTTAGACAAAAAGACATCATCATTCTTTGACCATCGTGATCCAGCAATGATTGAATGGTTTGGGCAGATGATTATCAAAAGAAGAGAAATGAAATAAAGGAGAAAAAAATATGAAGCTAAAACATTTAATTTTTTGTTTAGCAAGCGTTCTTTTGCTTGTTTCTTGCAAAAACCCGTTAGAAAGTTCATCAAACAATTCATCCAATAACTCTCAAACTTCAACTAACATTTTAGTTGTATATTTTTCTGCAACAAACCACACAGAGAGTGTTGCTAAGTATATCGCAAATCATTTAGGAGTTTCTACCTTTGAACTCGAACCGGTTAATCCTTATACTTCAGATGATCTTAATTATAGTAATTCAAATAGCCGTGTTTCGCTTGAACACAACGATCCAAATCGTAATATAGAGTTAAAATCAGTAACAGTTAATGGCTTTTCAGAAGCAACCTATATCTTCCTTGGAGCGCCTGTATGGTGGGGAGAATTGAGCTGGGTTATCAATAATTTCGTTTCTCAAAATAATTTTGAAGGAAAAACAATCATTCCTTTTGGAACCTCTGCTTCATCTTCTTTCATAACGGATAACTTAGAAAAGCTTGCAAGCAATGCGACCTGGTTAGCAGGACAACGTTTTTCCTCAAGTGTATCAGAATCAACTGTTACAACTTGGGTAGATTCGCTAAATCTCTCATTATAGGAAAAACAATAATATTCACCTCAACCTAATTTATTGAGTTTTTAGTTTATAGAATTTTTATATTTAAGCTGAAATTAGCGATTTTGCACTAGCCTTGTCTTTTATAACTTATACGATTAGATCTAGTGTGCTTAAATTGTATGATGTTTTTAAGCCTTAGATATTTTCGTGATAATGCCTTGATCTTTTGAATCAAGGTTTTTTATTTACAAAAAAAGAAGAATTTTTATGATAAATATCCACATTTCGACTAATGATACTTTAAGTATCATGATTAATAGAGGTCTTAATTATGAAAATGGAAAATCAAGATTATTCAAAACTGGTTACTTTAATAGAAATGCATAAACAAAATGCTTATCGAAAAATAAATGAAGAATTAGTCTTATTGTATTATGAAATAGGCAAATTTCTATATGACAAAGTTAATAATAAAGTATGGGGTTCTAAAACAATTGATAATTTGGCTAAATACATTTCAACACTTTATCCAAATTTAAGAGGTTTTAATAAAAGAGGTCTTTACAGAATGATTCAATTTTATGAAACATATAAAGATCATCAAATTGTGTCACCACTGGTGTCACAAATAAGTTGGTCTAATAATTTGGTGATATTTTCACACGAATCTTCAATTGAAGAAAAAGAATTTTATTTACGACTTTGCATTAAAAATAATTATTCAAAAAGAGAACTAGAAAGACAAATTGAAAGTCATTATTACGAAAGATATATGTTATCTAGCAAAAATGCAAAGGAAAGTTTTTTACCTGTAATGGGAGAAGATGATTATCCAAATACAAGAATTCTAGATCAATATTCTTTGGAATTTTTAGATTTGCCCAATAACTATACCGAAAAAGATTTACAGTCTGCCATTGTTGATAATCTAAAAGATTTTATCTTAGAAATTGGTAAAGATTTTTCCTTTATTGGGAAAGAATATAGAATTTCTATTGGTGATTCTGATTATTATATCGATTTGTTATTTTATAACAGGACTCATTCCTGTTTAGTTGCTTTTGAACTTAAAATAGGAAAATTTAGACCTGAATATATTTCAAAAATGGATTTATATCTTGAAGTGTTAGATAGATTTAACAAAAAAGATAATGAAAATCCGAGTGTGGGAATTATTTTGTGTACTTCTAAAAATGAAACTGAAGTAGAATTTGCCATGTCTAGAACAACGTCTCCAACGCTTGTTTCAACATACAAAACTAAATTAATTGATAAAGAAGCATTAGCAAAGAAACTAGTAGAATTTAGAAAAATAATTGATAAATAATAAAGCTCATATAATTCCTTTAAACTTTCTTTGCTAAAAAATGATTATTTTATTTATATAAAATGCTTTATACTTATTTTAGTTATGAAAGAAGAAATTAAAGCAGATTCTGGTATTCAGAGAAAACCAGACGCATTCTCTAAACGTATTCACGAGATAGATTTCCTTCGTGGCGTATTAATGATTTTAGTGTTAATGGATCATTTATTTTGGTGTTTTAAGCATTACAACATGCTTTGGTATGAGGCCACAAATATTGAATTTTTTAATGTAATTTATAAAATATTTAGATTTTATTGGGGCGAAACAGGATGCCCTGCTAGAGATATTGTTCGTATATTCGCGATATTTGGTTTCTGCTTTTTATCTGGTATATCATCTGCGTTTAGCAAAAATAACTGGGTAAGAGCGGGTCAAATGCTTGCGGTATATGGCGTTATTGCGGTGGGTTCAAACTTATTAAGTTCTTGGGGTTTTATAAAACAAGGGTGTCGTATTGATTTTAACGTTATTGGCGTATTAGCATGGTCTACTTTATTTTATTGTTTTACACAAAATAAGACATGGCGAAGTATTCTTGTTGGTTTATTAATCTCATTTTTATTGTGTTGGTATGTGATTCCTTGGTTACAACAAATTGATATTGAAAAAGATTTGCATGCATATGTGCCAGCCCTATGGGAACCAGAAGGACAAAGTGATTGGCTACCTTTATTTCCATATATGACGTTTTTCTTCATGGGCGCATTAGCGAGTTATTTTATATACGCTCCTTATAAGAAATCCATTATTAAACATAAAGCTGATTGGGAAAGACCATTTTGCTTTATTGGTCGTCATTCCATTATTTTCTATTTATCACATCAAATTGTCTTAATCCCTGTATTTGTATTAATAACTGCTTTGATAGGAGCTTAATTTATGATTGAAAATAGCATGTACTTAAATTTATTGGAAGCTTGTAAAGATTATCCACATGGTTTAGCGATTTATTATCAAGGAACAAAGATTTCTTTTAGGAAACTCAATAAATTAATCGATAGAATGTCGGATATTCTCTACAATCGTTTAAATATCCGTAAAGGCGACATTGTTTTGGTGGCACAGCCAAATATTCCTGATGTTTTAATTCTCTTTTATGCTTTAAATAAAATTGGAGCAGTGACTAATTTTGTTCACCCATACACTCCATTTAATCAAATTCTTTCAATTATCAAAAAGACAAATTCAAAATATGCTTTTCTTTTTGAACAAAGGGTGGCTAAGGAAGTCGATAAATATCGTGATTTAGCAGATAAAATATATGTCACACGTATTGAAGATTATTTACCATTAGGTAAGAAAATTATTTATCACTTCTTGAATAAAAATATTCGTCATAAATTAGGCAAATGGAGAGGTTCATTTGATGGCTTTAATTATCTTTATCAATTAAAACCGACTGGGCACACTCCTAAGGCAGAAATTGGCAAAGCAAATGAAGTTTCTATTCTTTTACATAGCGGTTCCACAACTGGTGACCCAAAAACTATTTGTTTAAGTGATCACAATTTCAATTCGATTGCCAAAAATACTTTTGAGTTCTTAGCGTGTAAACCAGAATTTATTCGTGGTGGTGGAATGCTTAGTGTATTACCTAGCTTCCATGGTTTTGGTTTATGTATGACCATGCACGCACCTTTAGTGAATCGTTTTGCAACAATACTTGTACCTAAATTTTCGGCAAAAGAAGTAGCAAAAACCATGCAAAAGACAAAGGTAAATGCGATTTGTGGTGTTCCAACAATGTTTGAAAAACTTTTACAAGAACCAAGTTTTGTAAATTCCAAAAAGTTAAAAAGATTACATGTTGTATTCTGTGGTGGAGATTCTTTACCAAGTAAATTAAAACATGAATTTGACACCACAATGAAAGAACATGGCTCATATTGTCAAATGTTTGAAGGATATGGTTTAACCGAGGCTATCGCAGTGAATTGCGTTAATACTTATGACCACCATAAAGATGGTTCTATTGGCTATCCAATGACAGGAGCGGAATTCCGTATTGTGGACGAAAACGGTCAAGAATTACCACGTGGTGAAATTGGCGAAATTACAATTAAATCAGATGCGATTATGAAAGGTTATTTCAACGATGAAAAAGCCACTCAAGAAACTATTAAAGATGGTTGGCTTTATACTGGTGATTTAGGCTATATGGATAAAGATAATTTTATCTTTTTCAAACAACGTAAAAAAAGAGTCGTAAAGGTTTCTGGGGTCGGTGTATTCCCGACAGAAGTAGAAAGATTAGTGGAAAATGTTCCAGGTGTATCTGCTTGTTGCGCGATTCAAATTCCTGATAGCAAACTGCAACATGCCTTAAAAATTTTTGTTGTTGCCAAGTTTTTTGATGAAGAAGGCATGAGAAACACTATTTTAGAAACTTGTCGTAAATACTTAATTAGATGGTCAGTGCCAAAAGAAATTGAATTTAGAGATTCTTTACCTACCACTTTATTAGGCAAAATTGATTTTAAGACTTTACAAAAGGAAGAAAATGAAAAGCGGGGTATTAAAAATTAAATTAATAATATCTTTAGCGAAATGCGGTCATGGCGGAACTGGTAGACGCGCTAGAATCAGAATCTAGTGAATAATATCGTGGAGGTTCAAGTCCTCTTGGCCGCACCAATGCGCCTGTAGCTCAGCTGAATAGAGCATAACCCCCCGAAGGTTAGGGTCGTGTGTTTGAATCACATCAGGCGCTCCAAATTGTTAATTATGAATAATTTAGATAATTTATTATACGAAACTAACATACTTGATTATTCTAGTACGAATATTCAAGTTTTAATCAATCATCACGGTTGGAAAAAATTAGATGATTTTAACAAAGTTAAACAAATCTATGATTTTGTGAGAAATGAGATTCTTTTTGGCTATAACAAAGATGACAGCTTAAAGGCTAGTGAAGTACTTAATGATGGCTATGGACAATGTAACACAAAAGGAACGCTTTTAATGGCGCTATTAAGAGCGGTTAATATTCCTTGTCGTGTCCATGGATTTTATATCACCAAGAAGCTACAAAAAGGAGCAATGACAGGTTTAACTTATTTGTTAGCACCAAAAAAGATATTCCATAGTTATGTAGAAGTCTTTTTAAATAATTATTGGTACGCTCTAGAAGGATTTATCTTAGATAAAGAATATTTAAAAGGAGTGCAAAATAAATTCTCTGATATTGATGGATATTTTCTTGGCTATGGAGTTGGCACAACTGATTTTAAAAATCCTCTAATTGAATTTAATAATAACGATACTTTTATTCAAAAAGAAGGAATAGTGG